>JASHQQ010000029.1 GCA_030039035.1 Acidobacteriaceae bacterium
CCGGCGAACTGGATGAGGCACCGGACCGGCAAGCGGATGGCGGCTACGCCGACGTATCGATTTCGGCCCTACCGATCCAGGTCCGCGCAGGTCGCGGAGACAACGTCCTGGGTGCAGATCGATCTGGGCGAGCAGCGACCCATCGAATCGATTCGGCTGTATCCGGCCAACCAGCGAATGGTGCCCGGCAAGGATCAGTACTACGCCGGCGAAGCATTCCCCGTGCGGTTCCGCATCGAGGCGGCTTCGAATCCCGATTTTGCCGGCTCCCTCGTTATTGCCGATCTCACCGGCGAGGATCTCGAGAATCCCGGAGACGAAATTCTCGGATTTCCCGCGATTCGCGCAGATGCCCGGTTCGTGAGAGTCACGGTGACCAAGATGGCGAAGCCGGAGTGCTCGCCGAAAGAGAACACCGACGCGCCCGAAGGGGCGGCGTTTTGCGATGCCGATGGGCCATACCGGTTCGCGCTGGCAAAGATCGGGGTAATTTCAGGCGGCGCGGATGCAGCCACAGGCCGGCCGGTCACGGCCGACCCGACGTACGGCAACGAAAGGGACCTCTCGCAGCTCACGCGGCCGGAGCGCATCGAGACGGAATATGTCCATCGCGATCGCGAGCATCTGGTGACCGACCCGGCGACCTGGAAAAGGGTCCACTATGCGGCTGAAGCCCCGGTTAGAGGCGTCGCGCTGCACGGAGGGCTTTTCGAAACCGCAACGCGGAACAACATCCGCTATCTGACGGAATCGTTCACGGCCGACGACCTGCTTCTTCAGTTCCGCGAGCGCGCGGGAAAGCCGATTCCGCCGTCGCCGCGCAAGCCCGATCGCTTCTGGGAAAGCGACCTGGCCGGATCGAACGCCGGGCGATTCCTGATGGGCGCGGGAAACACGCTGCGCTGGATCGACGACCCGGACCTGCGCGCGAGATTCAACGCTGTCGTGGACGGAATTGCCGCGTGCAGGCAGGCGGACGGCTACGTGATGGCGTATCCGGAAGACACGATCTTCTATTCGGAGCGCGGGGCGTACACCCGGGCGTGGCTGACCCACGGGCTGATCGAAGCGGGCTACGGCGGACGGAAAGACGCCTTCGAACTGCTGCGCGGCAACTATGACTGGTTCGACCGCTGCCAATATCTGCCGGACCTGATGCGCGGCGCGGTGCAGGGCGGCCAGGGAATGATCGCCAACACGCGAATGTATTTCACGCCGGCGGGAAAGCCGGCCGACATGCAGGTGATCCAACGACATTTCCTGGAGGACAAGTGGCTGGAAGCGCTGGCGAGCGGCGAGAAAGACGAGATCTGGCAGTATCCGTATGACCGGCCGCACTGCTATCTGCTGACCAATCTCGAAGCCTATCTCGATCTCTATCGCGCGACCGGGGACAAGCGCATCCATGACGGGGTGAAGGCCGCGTGGGAGATGTACAACGCGCACTGGGAGCAGCCGGGAGGGTCGATTTCGATCATCGAGTACAACTACGATCCGCCCGACGCGAATTCGCTGACGCAGAAACTGGGCGAGCTGTGCGGCAGCTCGTTCTGGGTTTTCCTGAGCCAGCGCTTTCAACTCATGAATCCCATCGACGAACGCTACGCGACCGAGATCGAGAAGTCGATCTACAACGTGGCCATCGCCAACCAGGACGGCGCGGAGGGGCTTCGCTACCACACGATTCTGGTCGGGCAGAAAGAAAAAGGCACGCGGATGAACACCTGCTGCGAGGGCCAGGGGACGCGACTGCTCGGCTCGCTGCCCGAGCACATCTACTCGATTGCGCCGCGTGGGCTGTATATCCATCTTTATGAACCGTCGACAATACGGTGGAACCAGGACGGCTCCGAAATGGAGTTGACGATGAAAACGGATTTCCCGCGCGATTCGCCGGTTGAGTGCACCGTGCGCGCGCAATCGCCCACTCGCGCGGTGATTCATCTTCGAATTCCTTCATGGGCAGCACACGGTACGGAGATCTCGCTGAACGGAAAGAGCCTGGGCGCGAGTCAGGCGGGCGTCTATTACGGCATAGATCGCGACTGGTCCGAGGGCGACACCATCTCCTTCACGCTTCCCGCGGCCGTTCGCGCGCGGCGCTATCGGGGCGCCGACCAGATTCCCGGCAGGGCGCGTTATTCGTTTGAATACGGGCCGCTCCTGCTGGCCGCAGTCGGTTCAGCGAATGCGGAATTCTCCAATGGCGCGAGCGAAGAGCAGTTGGCCGCCCTGCTTCAGCCGATTGACGGCGAACCGCTGCACTTCTCCGTCCGCGACAATCCGGAACTGAAATTTGTTCCCTACTTCGAGATCGCGCGGGAGGAGTTCACATGCTTTCCGGCGGTGGCGGAAAAAGCGTAAGGTGAATTGTCGCCGGAATCAAGCGCTCCTTCAGGGGCTGAAGCCCCAATCCCTTTGTTGGAGCAACACATACGGCCTGAAGTCGTACCGTTCACCTGGCTATCGGTAGAAGCTCTGGATCCAGCCGCCGAGCAGCGACGGGAAACAGCCGAGGACCACGACGGCGGCGGCGACGAATACCAGCACGATTATGGTGACCGGGTGCGCGCGGATGGGCGATTCATCTGGCCCGGGCAGGACGTAGGCGCGCTTCAACACCTGCAGATAGTAATAAAGCGAAACGGCGCTGAAGGCCACGGCGAGCGCGACGAGCGCGAAAGGCACGGGGCCCGCGCCGACGGCGAGCACCGCAGCGAAGAGATTGAACTTGGCCCAGAATCCGACCAGCGGAGGGATTCCGGCGAGCGAGAGGAAAAAGACGAGCAGCACGGCGGCGAGGGCGGGGTTGCGCTTGTGCAGCGACAGGAAGGAATCCATGCGGTCGCTGCCCGTGGCGCGCTCGACGACGCCGACCACGCCGAAGGCGCCGATGGTGGTGAGGCCGTAGGTGAGGATGTAGTAGAGGACGGGCGATTCGTGAACTACTGTGGCATTCGCTGCGGCGTCAATTCCTATCATCTGCCACTGCGAAAATGGAAGAGGATTGGAATGCGGCAGCGGGCACACGCCCAGCAGGATGTAGCCCGCGTGGGCAATTGCGGAAAAAGCAAGCAGACGGCGAACGCTCGATTGCGCAAGTGCGGCGAGGTTACCGACGACCATTGACGCCGCGGCAACCAAGAGCATCACCGCGATCACATCAATTCTGGAGGCAATGAATTGGCTGAACTGCCGATCGATCGCACTCTCGGAATAGCCCGCCCATAAAACCCGAATCGCGACACTGTGACCGAAAATGGTCAGCAAGAGCGCGAAACTAGCCACTTTTGAAACTGACGCGATGAATGCCGCCGCAGGAGCGGGGGCGCCTTCATAGGTATCCGGCGCCCACAGGTGGAACGGGACCGCTGCGATCTTGAATCCCAGACCTGCGACGACCAGAATCCAAGCAGCATAAAAGAGCGGAGTCGGTCCGGACTGAAAGATTGCTGTCTGGATCCCCGCAAGGGATGTTGTCCCCGTCAACCCATAGAGATAGCTGAAGCCGAATAGCAGAAACGCTGCCGACATGGCGCCGAAGAGATAGTACTTGATGGCGGCTTCGGCGCTGCGAGCAGATTTCTTGGCAAAGGCAGTGAGAATGTAGAGGCCGAGCGAGAGCAGCTCGAGGCCGATGAAAATGACGATCAGGTCCTGGGCCGCAGCGATGATGAGGCCGCCGGCGGCGGA
>JASHQQ010000205.1 GCA_030039035.1 Acidobacteriaceae bacterium
TCACGGTGCGCGAGCTGGGGCTGGCGCGCAGTCCGATGTCCCACATGCCCTGGATGATCGCGCGTACACGCTCCTTGGCCCGGAGCTCGACCTTTTCGTCGGCGAAGACGAAGAGCACGTCGATGTCGGAAAACGGGAAAAGGTCCTTACGGCCGTAGCCGCCCAGCGCCAACAGCGCCATGCCCTGCGCCTGTTCCCCGGCAAAGGCGCGGCGCCAGGTCTCGATCAGGATGCGGTCGACTACCGACGAACGCCTGTGGATGGCCGCCGTGCCGTCGCCGGTGCGCTCGTAGGTCTGGCGCACCAGCGCCATCTCGCGCAGATACTGCTCCCGGAGATCGTCGAGCGTGAGAACGATTGGATCCATGAGACTCTTCGGCTTTTTCAGCCGGGCTGACCTGCCGGGATTTCGAGCCTGTCCGCGTGCGATCGTTACGGGTACACGAACCCTCGAATCGAATTCGTGGTTCGCCGAAGCAAGAAAGGATGTGCTAACAGAATAAGCGAAGCTGAAGCGCGAAGGGAACCGAAGCGCGCGATGCGCGCGGCCCCTCGCGCGGAGTGCGGCTCAATTCCATGAGCCTTTTCGGCAGTGTACCGCAACTTCACTCCAGAGCCGAGACGGATTCGACGCTTATTACTTCGGCAGCGCCATCGTTCCCGTCACCGTGAACCTCGCCTCCGATTTCGCCTCGGCTTCCTGCGGCTGCGCGCCGCCCAGCACCAGCGAATACTTTCCCGGCAGGATCGAACGATTGCCTTGATCGTCCACGCTCGACATCGAGCGCGGATCGATGGCGATGCTCACGTCTTTGCTCCCGCCCGCGGGAATCGATACACGCTCGAATCCAACGAGCGAATGGATGGGCCCGCCGGGCTGCGGCGTCTTGAGATACGCCTCGACGACTTCGTCGCCGGTTGTCGGACTGGTGTTGGTCACGGTAACTGTCGCATCTAGCCTGTCGCCCGCCTTCAGCGTGTCGGCGGAGAGCTTCACTTCACCGTACTTGAATTTCGAATAGCTGAGCCCATAGCCGAATCCCCACAGTGGCTTGCCGGTGAAATAGCGATACGTGCGGTTTTTGAACGAGTAGTCGGTGAATGCGGGCAGGCCGTCGAGGCTCGCGTAAAACGTCACCGGCAGCCTGCCGGCAGGGTTGTTCTCGCCCTCGAGTGTGCGCGCAATCGCCGTTCCGCCTTCTACGCCCGGATACCACGCCTCGAGAATCGCGTTGGCATGCTCGTTTGCCCAGTTCAGCGCCACCGCGCTGCCGCTCTGCAACACCACCACGAGCGGCTTGCCCGTCGCCGACAGGGCTTCCAGCAGTTTTTGCTGCGGCGCGGGCAGGTCGAGACTGGTGCGGTCGCCACCGTCGAATCCCGGAATCTTGATGCGCATCTCCTCGCCTTCGAGCTGAGGCGAGAGCCCGACGAACGCAACCACCACGTCGGCCTGCCTGGCCTGCTCCACGGCCTGGTCAAGCAGCGCTTGCGCCGGCGCCTCCCATTCCAGCGTCACGCCGCCGCCGGACCGGTCGCCGGAGTGCGAATAGTCCACTTCGATCGCGTGCGGATTCGTGTCGGTGAAATCCACGGCGATCGTCGCCGGCTTTGGGAAATCCATCACCGGCGGCGCGGTGGGCGAAGCGCCGGGAGCGGCGCGGCTCGCTCCATGCGTGCTTCCCGTCGAAGACTCTTCGAACGACGCGCGCAGGCTTCCTTCGGAGAGTACTTTGCCGTCGAGAACAAATTTGTAGTTCTCGGTCGGCGAATAAGGAAAGCTGTCGGCCGGCTGGATCGAGAACACGTAGTGACCTGGAGCAGGCACGGTAATCGTTCCGCTCCAGCGCACCGAGTAATCGTGTGTCGCGATCTGCGGCACGGGAAGGGCATTTTCCCAATCGGCCTGCACATTCGCGTCCGTGCGCGTGACCAGCGGACGCCCGGTCCAATCCGGCGTAGCGAAGAACTCGGTCTTCAAACCCTTGTCCATGCCGAACGCGGTGCGCGGCACCGGCACCGGGAACCCCTCGGCGAGCGTCGAACCCTGTGCGTACAGAATCGGCGAACTTCGGAATTGCCCCGACATTCCGTCGAGCGGAGTGACCGGATGTACCGGCGTTCCCACATAATTGCCAAGAATCGAAGGCAGCAAATCCGCCGTCGGCCCGATCACGGCAATGTGGCCCGGCGAAGATTTCAGCGGCAACGTTCCGTCATTCTTCAACAGCACCATGCTCTCTTCGGCGGCTTTGCGCGAGATCGCCCGGTTCTCCTGCGAAGCGACGGCACGGAACGGAACTCTGTCCAGCGGATTGGAGCCGAACAGATCGAACATGCCCAGCTCGAAGCGCGCCGTGTAAAGCCGCTCCGCCGCCTGCGTCACGAGGTCTTCCGAGACCAAGCCCTGGTGAACCGCATCGGCCAGAGTGTTGAATCCCGGAGTCCAGATGCTGCAGGAAAGATCGGTTCCCGCTTGCAGCGCCAGCGCGGCCGAGTGCGTGATGTCGGGGGTCTTCTTGTGTCCCTGGTTGATGTCCACGATGGCCCCGCAGTCGGAGACGACAAAGCCCTTGAATCCCCACGCGTCGCGCAGATGATCCTTGAGCAGCATCTTGTTCGAGCAGGCCGGCCATCCGTCGATCGAGTTGTAGGCGCACATCACCGAGTCGACGTGGCCCTCGGTCACCGTCGCGCGAAACGCCGGCAGGTATGTTTCTTCGAGGTCGCGCGGGCTCGCGTCCACGTTGAAACCGTGGCGCAGCGGCTCTGGACCGCTGTGCACGGCGAAGTGCTTGCTGGTGGCGATCGCGCGCGGATGATTGGGGTCGTCTCCCTGCACGCCGGTGACAAAGGCCACGCCCATGCGCGAGGTCAGAAATGGATCTTCGCCGTAGGTCTCCTGCCCGCGGCCCCAGCGCGGATCGCGAAAGATATTGATATTCGGCGACCAGAAGGTGAGCCCGAAGAAGATGCGGTGATTGTCTTCGCGCTGCGCTTCGTTGTATTTGCCGCGCGCTTCGGTCGAGATCACCGTCCCCATGCTGTGCACCATCTTCGGATCCCAGGTAGCCGCCATGCCGATCGCCTGCGGAAAGACGGTCGCGTATCCGGCCCTCGCCACACCGTGCAGCGCTTCGTTCCACGTCTGGTAATCGGGAATGCCCAGCCGCGGAATCGCCGTCGCCCAGTCCTCGAGCTGGCTGGCTTTTTCCTCCAGCGTCATCCGACCCACCAGGTCATGGGCGCGCCCGGCTGCCGGGAGATTCGTATCGGCATAAGGATTCTGCTGCGCCGGCGAGCTGACGCCGAAGACGAGCAGGGCCAGAGGCAAAAAACGGCGAGACGCCATCGATGTGTTCCCTCCCGGCACGCGTTTCATCGCAGCATCGGCACGCTTCGGCGCAGGCACGAAAGGCTCCGCGCCGGTATTTCCGCAAGCCGAAGAACATGAAAAGGCAGCCGGAAAGAACTCTACCAGCCGGGGGTGCTGTTGACCAGATTTATCGGTTTACTAGGGCAATCTCGCGCGCTCGCGCACGAGCCCGGCATCCGCATTCCCCGCCGCCTCTGCTTCCATTCCGGCCAGAACCCGGCGCATCCTCGTCAATTCCGGATGATTTTCAAGCGAGCGCAGGCGCGGATCGGCAAGCATCTGGAAGAACCACGGGCAGCGGCTTTCCTCGGCAGCGCGCAGTTCCTCGATCGCGGCTTCTGAGTCTCCCAGTGCCGCATAGGCGGCGGGTGTAAACGAGCGCAGAACAAACCGCTCCCGGCTCATCCAACGCAGCCGCTCCAGGATGGCGCGCGCCTCTTCGGCGTGTCCCGCGGATGCCAGCGCGTAGGCGTGCACCGCGGCGGCAAGATCGGAGTAGGGATGGTGATAGGCGAATTTCTCCGCCAGTCGAACGCCTTGCGGCGCGTCGCCTCCGTGGGTGAGGATCACGGCAGCGTACGGTGCGATGCCGTCATGGCCGGGGAACTCCGCGAGGCAGCGATGGATCTGCTCGACGCTTTCCGCCGTTCGTCCGGAGAGGTGGAGCGTCCAGGCCCGCACGGCGTGCAACTGGGGCGAAAACGGATCGGCGCGAAGCGCCGCCTCGACCAGACCGGCCGCCTCGGCAAAGCGATGCCTGCCCAGGGCAAACAGGATGCGCAAGCGCGAGGTCGAGGTTTCATGCGGCAGATGGGCGCTTTGCGAGAAAGCCTGAATGGCAGCACCCAGGTTGCGATCGGCGTGAAAATTCACCCAGCCGACGGCAGGCAGCACCGAGTCGGCTTCGGGGGAATCGGCAGGAATGGCGCCGGCCGCGCGGCGCACCGTTTCGGCCGCTACCGCGGGCGACATGAACCCGTAGAGCGCCTGCGCGCAGCACAGATTGGCGAGATCCACCTGTGCGGCGGCCAGGGAGGGATCGATTTCGGTGGCGCGCAACAAGTGCTGCAAACCATCCTGGAGGCGATGGCGCTCGAACGACTGGCTCTCGAACTTGCCGCGCAGGTAGATCTCCCAGGCCTCGCGGCGCTCGGGACCGGGCGGGCTTTCCCCCGTGGGCGATGCTTCGGCGGAAATGGAGGGCCGGCCGCCTCCCAGCCGAATCGCAAGTCGCTCAACCAGCTCCGGAGCCATGGCACGCGACTCGCCGCGGTCGACCACGAAGTCCTCCACCCAGCTTTCCGTGCCGCCGTCGACGCGGATCATTTGCGCCCGCAAGCGGAAATGTGCCGGCAGGGCGCGCAACGTTCCTGCCAGCACCAGGTCGGCTTTCAGCGCCTGTCCGATCTGTTGCGCCGTATGACCGGTCCGGGCGAGCGTAAACACCGAATCGCGGGCGAGGACCGACGCCACCGCGGGCCGCATGTTCACCATCCGGTCAATGGTCTCCTCGACGACGGCCAGACCGAAATGTTCGGGGAAACCGTAGCGGGACTCGAAAGGCAGAATCGCCAGCCGGGGCAGGGCTTCCTTGCGACCGGCGACGTAAGTCCGAACCTCCGCGGAGAAGCGGTAGCCGCGCTTGTACACGGTCTGGATGCAATCCTCCGCCGGCGCCAGACGCGCGCGCAGCGACGACACGCATTTGGGAATGCTGTCGGCCGTGACGTGGACGCTACCCCACAACTCCTGCCGCAACTCTGCCGGAGTGACGATCTGTCCCACGCGCGCCATCAGAACGCGCAACGCAGCCAGTTCCTTCGGCGCCAGGTGAATGACCGTCTGCCCGCGCGACAGCGTGCCATCGGGATCCAGGCGAAACTCTCCGAAAGCAAATCCCGTCTCCGACCAGGCTTGCAGATCCGTGGAAGTCGGCACTTTCCCGTTCAACTCGATTCCCTCAAACACACATCGACACAAGGGCGCGTCGGCCGACATACGCAGCGAGCCCCGCCGTCGCGGTTCCGGCATCGGAAAATCCTCATGCCGGAGCCCGGGAACAACGAAGGCAGGTCCCGCTCACGATCGACCTGGCTGCAACCTGGCTCTTGATTTCCAGCTTTGATTATGTTGTGTATTGGAGAAATTCAGGAGAGCAAAGACGAAGAATTCCCTCTCGGAGTAATCCGAATCGGGATTACTTCTTTATCAAATAGTTAACAGGAGATTATGGCATATCGTGTTTTAGAGAAAAGACTTGTTCGCAAGTTCAAGGAAAGTCGCCGGTGCATGACCTCGGACGGCAAATCGGTAACTCTGAAAAGGAAAAACCGTAACTTTTTTCCTTTACTGGCCCGTCCAATCGCCGTTTTTGCCGCCCGGACCAAGGTCATTACCGCACATTCGCCGTAGCCGCCACCACAGCCTGACCCGCATGGGTTGCGCCAACGCTTCTTATCCGGACTTCTTCCATCGGTTCGGGCTCCCTGCACACGTCCGGGACATTGACCATCTGCTTGAGAAATCTCTGATAGCTGATCGTTCCCGGCTGCAGCGTGATCCAGTAGCTCTTCCGCGTCAGCAAAGGCCAGTGCCGGGCGAGGAGCTGGTTCGACAGAATCTTCATTCCGCACAAGAGGTTGTATTGCGGTTGCAGGATGGTCTTTTCCGGATCCTTTTCCGGCAGATGCTTGTCCGTCTCCCAGTCGAATTCGCAGCCGTAACGTTCGGAGTCCATGTAGGCGAGCTGCAGCAGCCCTTCCTGCCGGGCAATGTGTCCGGTCACCGGATCGCGCACGGCGACGGCCGGGTCGTTGTGGCGGACATCCGAGGTAGGCTCCAGTCCAGCCTCGGCTCCGGCCAGCGCCTGGAAGAAATAGGCCCAGAACTGTTTCTTGTCCGTATCGCTCAGATGCCGGTACCGCGGGCAGAGCGGTCGTGCATCCCGCGCAACCCGGCTCGAGGTAAGAAATTCGGGCGGCACTGCCTGCTCAACGATCCCGTCCCACTCCGGATCCCAGCCTGGTTTCCCCAATTGCACTTTTTGCACTGCGATGGGCGTGGGCGGGGCCGGTTTCACAGCCGGACCGATCGGGGCCCCCTGGGGAGGAACCGCATTCGCGGGATCGGCTTTCGCGGGGATCGCTTGCGATGAAGCGGATTGTCCGCCCATCGCCTGTTGGCCGGCGCCGGGGTTGCAATCGAACGACAACCACAGCGCCAAGCCAAAAGCGAACGCGAAGTACCTTAACCTGTCACATCCATTCATATCTAGTTCGTCAAACCGCTGACTTTAATTCGTACATTCGGCTTACCTGTGTTGAGATGCAGGTCCATAGCCGGCAGATGGGTGTCTGCGCGGCTCTAACTCCAAATAAAATCAGTTCCCTGCAGGCAACCCTTCGGCTGTTGGTTCAATACTTCGATTTGATCCCGTACGTCAATCCCATGGTGAACTGGAAGGAATTCCGCAGGGTAGGAGGTGTCGAGACAGGCGGGTCGTTGAGATAGCTGTCCAGCGTTCCCAGCGAGAAACTGAAACCCTTGTAGGCCGGAAACGCAAACGTGTCTGTTTCGTTGGCCGAGTAGGCGCGCGGGACGTTCCATGCAGGAATGTAGGAAAGCGTCTGCGTATAGGTCATCAGCTTGAGATGAAGCACGTAGCTGATCGAGAACGTGGAGCCAACCAGATTCTGATTGGTCGCGGAGGTTCCGCCAATAAAATCCTGCTTCTCATATTGGATCGTCCCTTTCAGGTCGGCTTCCTGCTTCGGCGTCTTCATCACAGTCCATCCAAAGCCGCCGCCGTAGATCTGTTGCAGGCTCAGATTCTGGGCAAAGTTATGGTCGAAAGCGGTCTGTCCCAAGGCGAAGAAGCGCGGCGCGAAGTACTGGTCGCGTTCGCCGTCGACGTGAGTAATGGCCGTCTTCGTGACCACGGCGGGAATGTAGGCGCCATCGAGAACGTACCCGTGCTGTGTGATCTTTCCGAACGAGCCGCTGAAATCGACCGCAGTCCGGTTGCGGGCATTCAACCACGTCACCGTGGGAACGAGACGCACCAGACCCAGCGCCCCTGAAAACGTGTACTGGCTCTGCGACGCCGCCACCACAGTGGCGCCGGCAGTGGCCGAGCCGTTCCAGCCGGTAAAGAAGCCGGGCTCGTGGAAGGCCTGCCTGTTCAGCGTGGGCTGGTCGATCACGTACTGCGCGTTCTTCACCGGAATGGGCGCCGGTGCGGCGCCGGTTGGCGGCTGCACCGTCAGATTCTGGTTCGCCATCTCCAGCGTCCCCACCGGAATCCGGCCCTCGTTCTTTTTGCCCCGCAGTTTCACGGTCTTGTCGAGCACGGCGAACGGCCCGGCGGTGTGCAATTCCTTGATCTTGTCCCAGGTGAGCGTCACGTCGCCCAACGATTCGTTGTGAAAGGTCACTTTGCCGGCGACCTCGCTGACGAATTTGCCGTGCAGAGTGTCGCCGTTGCTGAGCACCAGCACGTCCGGCGCTGGGCCGGGCGCAGGCGGCTTGTTCTGCGCCAGGCAGATCGGGACAGCGCAGAAGGCGGCGCCGGGCAGCACCACGCGGACGAGTTCACGGAGAAAAGAGAAACCATTGCGGACTGGATTTCGCATCACGGGGGAAGACCTTCCTTCGAATTGATCCTGGGGACGAAATGCGGGGCCCGATTACAAAATGATCTCTACGATGCGGATGCGGTTCGATGTGTTGCAGCGTGGTTTCGCGCAGCCTGCCGCCGGATCGGTATATCCGGCCAGGCCGCGGAACGGTTGGACAGGCTCTTTTCGAATTTTAGGCCGTCGACTTCGGGCCGGAGAAGAATCTTCCAACATCTTTCCAATCTCCGTCGCATACGCCACGCGAGAATTGCCTCGAGAGCCCTGCCATGTCAAAGCCCGCCACCTTTGCCCAATGGTTTCTCGAGCCTTACTGCATCGGAATGAAGCTGCGCTCGCTGCGCGTCAAGAAACGGCTCACGCTTTCGCGCCTGGCCGCCGAGACCGGCCTCTCCACGGCGCTGCTTTCCAAGCTGGAAACGGATCGCATGGTGCCCACGCTGCCCACCCTGGCCACCATCAGCCGGGTCTACGGCGTGGGTTTGAGTCACTTTTTCAGCGAGCCTGCCGAACATTCGCTCTCCATCACGCGCCAGGCCCACCTGCAGGGTAACGGCCGCGGACTGGATCCGGCAAAGGTCACCCCGCTTCACTCCGTCGGCGCGGGCGACCGGCTGGCGGCCGAGGTAATCGAGTTTGCGCCTGGCGTGATCAGCCCTGCCAGCAATGGCCCAGGCGAGACGGGCGGTCTGTTCTACGTGCTCGAGGGGAGGCTGCAACTCAACTCGGGCGGACTGAGCGAAGTGCTCGAAACCGGCGACTGCGTCTATCTGCACAGCGCCCTGGCCATGAACTTCAGCGCGGGCGGGAAACACCTCTGCCGGGTGCTTTCGGTCACGCCGGCATCATCGTAAGGCCGGGGCGCGCGCTTTCGCGACGGACACGGCAACCGCTTTCGGTTTGCCCGATCCGCGGTCAGTCTGTACGATGATTCTCGAATCATTCAGACCCCTCGCCATGAGACCCAACCTCAACCTGACCAAGGCCACCCTCACCGGCGCGCTCGGCGGCCTGCTCTTCGGCTTTGACACCGTTGTGATCTCCGGCGCCATCGACGCGCTGGTCCGCCTCTACAACCTGAATCCGCTCGACAAGGGCTGGACCGTCGCCATCGGCCTGGTAGGAACGGTCATCGGCGCGCTCGGCGCCGGCCAGATCGGCCAGAAGCTCGGCAGCCGCGAGACGCTTCGCGTTACGGCTGTGCTCTATGTGGCTTCCGCGCTCGGCTGCGGGCTGGCCTGGAACTGGTCCTCTTTTCTGCTCTTCCGGTTCATCGGCGGGCTGGGCATCGGCGCCTCTTCGGTGCTGGGGCCGGTCTACATCGCCGAGCTTGCCCCGGCCAAGTGGCGCGGCCGGCTGGTCGCGGCCTTCCAGTTCAACGTGGTCTTTGGAATCCTGCTCGCCTATACGTCGAATTACATCATCCGCACCATGCACCTGGGTGCGACGGAATGGCGCTGGCAGGTGGGCATCGCCGCGGCGCCCGCGGTCGCGTTTCTCATTCTGCTCTTCGGCATTCCGCGCAGCCCGCGCTGGTCGGCCTCGAAGAACCGCATCGACGAAGCCCTCGCCGTCCTCAGGATGATGGGCGAGGCCGACCCGCAAGCCGAGCTCGAAGACATACGCGCAGCACTGGCCCAGGAGCACGCCACCGCGCACGAGCGCGTCTTCAAGTGGAAGTACCGCTACCCGCTCTTTCTCGCCATCGCCACCGGCGCGTTCAACCAACTGGCTGGCATCAACGCCATTCTTTACTACATCAACAACATCTTCGGCGCCGCCGGCTTCAGCCAGATCTCCAGCGACCAGCAGGCCATCGCCATCGGCGCGACGAACTTTCTTTTCACCATGGTCGGCATGTCGCTGATCGACAAGCTGGGCCGCAAGACGCTGCTGCTGATCGGCGCCGCGGGCACCGCAAGTTGCCTCGCCGGCGTGGCGTGGATCTTCGCTTCGCAATCGCACCAGAGCGATCTGCTCTGGCTGCTCGTCACCTATATCGCGTTCTTTTCCGTTTCGCAGGGAGCGGTGATCTGGGTCTATATCGGCGAAGTATTCCCCACTTCGGTGCGCTCCAAGGGCCAGGGCGTGGGCAGCGCCAGCCACTGGTTCATGAACACGCTCATCCAGCTCGTGTTTCCGGTGGTGGTGCACGACATGAGCACGGCCACGCCCTTCGTCTTCTTCGCCATCATGACCGTGGTGCAATTCTTCGTTGTTCTCTTCGTCTTCCCCGAAACCAAAGGCCAGACGCTGGAGGCCTTGCAGCGCAAGCTCGTGCCGGCCGATGAAACAGCGCGGTCCGCATGAAGCTGCGGTCGAGGATCAGTCGGGAGTGTACGGGCTTCAGCGTGGAGCCCTGCTCCATGCCACACTGCGGTCAAGACTGCGGGCTTATTCAACGAGTCTGATTTCGCCGCCACGGCCTGGAACCTGTCAATGAGCGATTCTGCTGCACAAGCGCCTTATATCGAACCGTGGCTGCGCGGAACGCATTCCGACGTTTCCGCCGTGGGCCGCGCGGTGCTGCACGCGCTCGATCTGGCGCTGGACGATCTGACCAGGTGGACCGCGGACCTGACCGACGCCGAAGTTCACTCGCAGCCGCTGGGCCTCACGTCGATCGCCTTTCATCTGCGGCACGTTGCGGGTGCGACGGATCGCATTCTCACCTATGCCGAAGGCGGCCAGCTTTCGGGAGAGCAGCTTGCGGTGCTGAAAGCGGAATCGGCCGGAGACGAAACGCTGGCCACTCTGTTGGCTGCAGTCGAAGCATCGTTCTCGAACGCCGCCGGGCGAATTCGCGTACTGGCCTCGGCCGATTTCGACACGCCCCGCGCCGTGGGCCGCAAGCAGTTGGCGACGTCGATGGGCGGCGCGCTGATCCATGTGGCCGATCACACGCAGCGCCACGTGGGACAGGTGGTGACGACGGCGAAAGTGCTCAGGGCGTTGCGCAGTTGAGTGCTGGCCGATGATGCTGTCGCACGCCAGCCGTCGCGCGCGCCAGCCTACTCTTCGCCCACCATCGTTTCCAGAATGTGCCCCATCTTTTCCTGCTTGGTCTTCAGATAGCCGGCGAAACTCTCCTGCGGCGCAACTTCGGCGGAAACGCGCTCCGTGACCTCGATCCCCGCCGCCTCGAGTGCTGCCACCTTCCCGGGATTGTTGGTGATCAGCCGGACCCTGGAGACACCGAGTTGCTTGAGCACTTCGGCCGGCAGCTCGTATTCGCGGCAGTCGGCGGCGAATCCCAGCTCCTCGTTGGCCTCCACCGTGTCGAGCCCCTGGTCCTGCAGTTCGTAGGCCTTGAGCTTGGCCATCAGCCCGATGCCGCGGCCCTCCTGCTGCTCGTAGAGCAGGATTCCCGCGCCCTCGGCGGCGATCTTTTTCAATGCCAGCTCGAGCTGCAACCGACAGTCGCAGCGCAGCGAGTGGAAGACATCGCCGGTGAGGCACTGCGAATGGATGCGGACGAGCGGCGGTACGGAATGGATATCGCCCATGACCAGCGCGACCAGGCCTTCGGTGCGGCGGCCTTCGGCTGCCGCACGCTCGCAGCAGGGCCGCGGCGCCGGAAGCAGGCCTTCGAAGCCGAGAATGCGGAAATGTCCCCAGCGGGTGGGAAAATCCGCCTCCGCAACCTTGGTCACGCTGACAAAATCCATGTTTCGATTCTACGACCGTTCAGGGCAAATGCGTGTCATCGCCGTGTCATCGCTTCGTCAGTCCGGGCGGGCGGGAGCGGGGAATCCTGCTCCCGCCCCTTTCGCTCGCCGGGGCGAGCAGAAAGGATGTGGTGCCCCGAGGAGAATTGGGCCCACTCTTTCCTCGCCCACTGCGCGGACTCGGATGGGATGGGACAACCTGTCCGGTCGGGCGATCCTGGCGGGCATGGAAGACGAGACCATCACCGCGGTTTGCTGGAAGATTCCGCGCGCCCCGCGATACATTGAATGCGTGATCGACAACCGGCTCATCCTGATTACGCTGCTGGTCAAGCTGGGCGTGGCGGCGGCCGTGGCCAGTGCGCTGGCGCGCTCGCGCACCTTCCAGCGGCTGCTGTTTGCCGAACGCCGCAATCACGGGCAGACCGCGGCGTTGCTGGCGTTTTTCCTGGTGCCGCTCACCCTGGGCGTGTGGGTGCGCATCGCCGTGCCGAATTTCCTTGCCGGCGACATCTCCTTTGAAACGGTCATCCTGCTGGGCCTGCTCGTCGGGCCCGGATGGGCCATGATCGGCGGAATCGTCCTGTCCATACCGGCGGAGCTGCACCACGAATATCTTGCGCTGCCCTTCAACGCCGTGCTGGGCCTCGCCGCGGGGACGCTGGGCAGCTTTCTGGAGAAAGAAGAGATCTGGTCGTTCACTCCGTTTATCGACCTGAGCCTGTATCGCTGGGTACGCCGCAACCTGCTCCGGCCGCGCGTGGACCGCCAGATCCTGATGCTGTTTCTCATTCTGGCCATGGAGGTGATCCGGGAGTGGATCTCGCGCACCATCCCCCGCCCGCCGCGTCCGCGCTGGCTTTTTGCGCTGAACACCAGCGTTCCCTCCTGGCTGCAGATACTGGTGTGGCTCTGCGCCCCCATGGTCGTCGGCATCGCCCTCAAGGTGTGGAACGCGCTGCGCATCGAGCTCAAGCTCGAGGAGCAGAAGCGGCTGCTGCTCGAAGCGCGGCTGGACGCGCTGCAGCGCCAGATCAATCCGCATTTCCTCTTCAACACGCTCAACTCCATTGCCTCACTGGTGCGCCTCAAGCCGGAGCTGGCGCGCGAGATGACGGTCAAGCTCGCCAACATCCTGCGCGCACTGCTCAAGGAGCACGATTCCTTCGTCCCCCTCAGCCAGGAGCTGCACTTCACCGACGACTATCTCGACATTGAAGTGGTTCGCTTTGGCGCGGAGAAGCTGAGGGTCGAGAAGGAGATCGATCCGCGCACGCTCGATGTCCTGGTTCCCAGCATCCTGCTGCAGCCGCTCATCGAAAACAGCATCAAGCACGGTCTGGAGCCGCGCATCAACGGCGGAACGGTGACGCTGCGGAGCCGGTTGCAGGGAAATCGCGCCGTGATCGAAGTCGCCGACGACGGCGTGGGCGTGAGCTCCCGGCCGGCCTCCGCCTTGCCGCGAACCGGCGCCGGTATCGGCATCAAGAACGTGCGCGAGCGTCTCGAAGTGCTCTACGGCAATCAGGCGCGCTTCACGGTGGTGAGCAATCCGGGACGCGGCACGCTGGTTTCGATCGAGATTCCCGCTCAGTTGCCAGACGCGGTCTAGTGAAGCTCCAGAACAGAGGCCCAGTTGGACGAAGCGATGCGCGAAGCGAGAGCAGGAATACTGGAATTTACAACAATTTCTTCTGCCTAATTCCGTGGCGCACGAAAAGACAATCTACTTACATGCGAATGACAAGCTCTCATGCGCGTCGCGCCTAGAGTGAGTTCGGGGCACCTCCCCGGCAGTAACGACCTCACGCAGACAGGAGCTAAATGACAGTATGAGCAATAATCCGATCAGGAATTCAAGCGCCGTCGATCGCCGTTTCTTCATGAAGAGCGGCCTGATGGCCGGAGGCGCAGCAACCATCGGTTCGGGACTTCTTTCCCGTGGGAGTCTGGCCCGCGCGGAAGAACGTGCCGCGGCCAGCCATCTGAATGAAGGCGATACCGCCATCCTTCGCTTTCTCGCCGCGGCGGAGCTAATCGAATCCGATCTCTGGACGCAATATGCGGAGCTTGGCGGACTCACTTCCGGCAAGCCCATCGAAGTCGACCCCAACCAAAAGCTCAACGCCTATCAAAATGCGCTTTCGCAGCTCGACCCCGATGGCCCCCAATACATCACCAGCAACACGCTGGATGAATTGAGCCACGCGACTTTCCTGAATGCCTATCTCAAATCGAAGGGAGCCGAGCAAGTCGATTTCACAAAGTTCACAACTCTCGCAGGAAGCACCGCGGCCGGATCCTCCGGCAAGAAGCGCCTGACCAACCTGATGAACCTGAATGTCGACACAAGCTGGTATGTGCGCTATCGCAGCAGCACGAATCCGGACCTCGGCGCGACGTTTCCCCAGGCCATCACGCTCAAGAACGTAACCGCCATCCCCGTCGACAACAATGACCTCAAGAACAGCACCCAGGCGGAGATCAACCACATTCAAGCCATTGCCAATACCGCGGGTTTTCACTTTGGATCGATCGAACAGGGAGGCACGAGCCTCTACGCGGCGCTGAGCCAGAAGGTCACGCACCCGGAGGTGCTTCGCATCACGCTCAGCATCGGCGGAGATGAAATTGCCCACTTTCTCGAGTGGGTCGATTTCGCGGGGAACGGAGTGCAGTCTCCCGTGGCTCCGTTTACCGATTCCCAAACCGGTCTCACCTTCCCCAACTTCTTCGACCCTCTCAACCCGCTCATCCAGCCCAGCCTGATCTTTCCCGTGCCCTGCGCGTTCATCAGCTCCAGCCTGCCCAAGGTCGCCGTTATTCGCCCCACATCGGACGAGTTCGGCGGGGCGGTGGCCGCAGCCGATTTCCTGATCGCCAGCGGGCTCTTCACCGGTCAAAACGACGAGTTTCTCGACACCCTTCAGCAGATGGCCTTCGATGCCGATCAGGCGTTTCGTCCCTGATGCGGCGCGATCAACAGGAGGGACACGCGATCATTCGCTCTTGCGGCTTTCGCTGCAGCGGATGCCGCAAGAGTGAGATCGCAACGTCTGCACCTTCCTTGCGCGCCTTTCTGCACGGCGGGGTCAGAATGCCTCGGCCCGCCGTCTTACTTGGCTTCTATGGTGTAGCCAGCTCATATCATCGACACTACTTTCTTCAACACCTCGATGCCGTTGGACAGAACAGCCCTTTCTTTCGCGCTCAGGGCGGCAACCTGTCGCGACAGGGCAGCAACGCGCCCGCGGCGACCCGCCATCAACAGCTTTCTGCCCGCCGCAGTGGCCGAGATTCGCACCCTGCGGCCGTCGCCGGGGCTTTTGCCGCGGGCAATCAGGCCATGCGCCTCCAGGGCATCCACGATCCGCGTCATGGTGGGGGGGCGCACCTGTTCGGCGGCGGCCAGTTCGCCCAGCGACAGCGGCCCGGCAAAGACGATAACGGAGAGAGCCGACAGGCGCGGCGCATTCAGGCCGCTCGCCGCGTCCTCCCGGCGCAGCCTGCGCAGCAGGCGGATGGCCGCGGAGTGAACCCGATCGGCAATTTCTTC
>JASHQQ010000206.1 GCA_030039035.1 Acidobacteriaceae bacterium
TCCTGGATCTTTTTGCCGTCCGGGCTCTCATACTTGGCGACTGTGAGCATAAGCGCCGCGCCGTCGGGCAGGTCGATGGTCTTTTGCACCGAGCCTTCGCCGAAGGTGCGCTCGCCCACCACGTCTCCCCGCTTGGCGTCTTCAATTGCGGCCGCAGTCAGCTCTGCCGCGCCGGCGGTTCCGCGGTTCACCAACACCGCAACCGGCGCATCGGTCAGACACTCCGCCGGATCGGCCGAAAACGTCTGGCGCGGGTATTTCTGGCCTTCAAGCGCGGCCAGCGTACCCTGCCGGACGAAGTAGTTGGCCAGCCGGATTCCCTGCTGCGGGTCGCCATCGGAGTCATCGCGCAGGTCGAGCACCACCTTGCGGCCTTTGCCGTCCTCCCTGATCTTCGCCGCAATTTCGTCCACGCGCGCCTTGCTCAGCACGCCGGGCTTCAAGTAAAGAATGGTCGAATTGTCGTATTGCTGCTCCTCGAGCGAAGGCGCGGGCACCAGGGTCCGCGTAAGCGTGAGCTTGTCCGGGTCCGGTTTGCGCGGGCGAACCACCGACAGGGTGAGTTGCGAGCCCGCCTTGCCTTCCAGCATCAGCCGGATGACGGCCAGGGAAAGCTCGCGCGTCGACGAGTCGCCGATCGATTCGATCACGTCGCCGTCGGAGAGGTGCTCCTTGTCGGCCGGAGAGCCGGGCAGTACACTGACCACCGTCGCGTATCCGTAGCGCTTCGACACCGAAATACCCACCTGCGCCACGCCCGTCGACGGACGGTCCTTGTAGATCTTGTACTCGGTCGGAGTGAGGTAGCTCGAATCGGCATCGAGTGACTCCAGCAGCCCGTGCAGCGCGCCGGTCGTCACCTGGGTGATGTTGGGCTCGGTCACGTAGTCGGTCTGGATCTTCTTCAGCACTTCGGTATAGACGCGCATCTGTTTGTAGGCGCCGTCCTGTTCGCCGCCGGCATGCACGCCGAACCAGCCGAACTCGCCGAGAATGAAGCCGAAGCCGAGCGCGACAAAGATCGCGATCGAAAGGACAAAAACCATTCGCTGAAAGAGTCGGGACACAAACACCGCCTGGGAAGCATTCGGGGCTATAAACGACGACCCACCTTATAGACGCAATGATACCGCAACCGGCATTTTTGGCCTATACCGGGCCGTCAAAGACCCTGAGCCCGGCCGCCCGGGCCGCTTCCGCCAGGCGCCGGTCGAATGTGGCCAAATCCCGATCGGTTCGAATCGCCAGTTCGAGATGACCGGCGTCGTAAGCTGTCAGTGAATGCGAACGTGCAACGGCGAGGACGGCCGTCCGCACCACGCAATTCGGTCCCGGATCGACTTCGATGCGCAATGTTCACTCCGTCAGCCCCACAAACCGCCGCTCCGCCTCGTCGTACCGCTCAATCCGCCCGGTTGCTATGTCGTAGTACCAGCCTTGCACAGTCAGCCGGCCTTCGGTCAGTGCTCGCGCTACGGAGGGTTGCGCGCGAAGATTGTGCAACTGCGCCACCACGTTTCCCCGGATCAGGGAGCCCAGTTCCGACTGTTCGCCATCGGCAGGATTCAGCGGCTGGCGATGCGTAAACGCGCCCTCTATGTGCCTCAACCAATGGTGGACCTTGGGCAGCTTTTCCAGATGCTTGCGATCCAGAGTCGCTTTTACCGCTCCGCAGTCGGAATGGCCGCAGACGACTGCATGCTTCACCTTCAGCGCCTCCACGGCGTATTCTATCGTGGCCGTACAGCCGTCCACGTCATTCCCAGTCACCGGAACGATGTTTCCGATGGCCCGCGCAACGAACAGATCGCCCGGCCCGACACCGAGGATCAGGTGGGGTACGACGCGCGAATCCGAGCAGGTGATAAAGAGCCATTCCGGGGCCTGGAGGCCGGCAAGCAGCTTGAACTTTTGCCGCTGCACGGGAAAAACCTCGGCCAGAAATCGATTATGGCCTTCAAGAATTCGTTCCATATGTTGCCTCATCTTATTGATAAAGCTGCAACTTCAGCCTACCGCATCTTCCGAAACCTGCGACCGCGCGAATGACTTGCGCACAAAAAACGAGGCACAGATCGTATTCTGTGCCCCGCCGATCTTCAATGATTCTGATTCCCGCTTAGTGGTGAGACCCGCCCGACGAACTGCTGGAAGATGAGCGCGAGCTCGAGCTCGAGACGCTGCTGCTGGAGGTAGTGCTTGACGTACTGGCGCTCCTGCTTCCTCCACCGTCAAATGCGCTTGACGAAGAATCGGCCGGCGGAGATCCGCGGTGAATCGAGGCCATGGCGAAGCCGCCGCTTGCGGACCGGCCTGGCAGCCCAGGCACGCTTCGGATCTCCAGATAGATCTGCGTGCTGGCTGTTCCCCGCTCCATGGCGCGAGACGAAAACTTGTCCAGTTTGCCCAGTTCGTCGCGAGGGATGCCGAACCCGGCCGAATCCTTGCGGAAAACAAACGAAGTGGGAGAAGCGACGGATGACCGGATCAGGGGCTTTCCATTCGCCGCGATCAGGGTCGAGGCCCCCCGCATTGGCGGATGCACGGGCCGAACGGGCAAGCTGCCGGGACCATGAATTCCTGTCAGGACCGGGCCATTGTTCAGCCCCATCCAGTTGCCGCCCGGCATCCATCCATACCCCACGCCCGGGCAGTAGTTCCACGCGCCGTAGTTATACGGCATCCACCCCCACTGGTACGGCGATACCCACGAATAACCTGCTCCCTGGTACCACGCCCACGTGCCGTTCGCATACGGATCCCAGGCCGCGCTGGCGAAATACGGACGCCACATCATACCGCAGCTTCCGAAATCGTTGAACGCCCCGTAGTAAGCCATGTCGCTTATGCCATAGGAATAGGGCGAGCCGTTCAGGGAGCTCATGTTGGCAAACCGCTCGTGGTATTCGGCGGAATTGCGATCCCAGGTGTCGAACGGATCGGACTCGACGTTTCTCGCCACTGTCGGTTCGGAATCCCCGTCCGGGGAGAGAGTGACCGTCTTCTTGTGATCCACGTCCATTACGCCCGCCGGGCCCTCGATCCGCGCGCTCCCCTCCAGCACCGCGAGCTTCGCCTCGTTCGCCTCCAGCCGCAACCGCACGTGGCTCGCCGGCTGGAGCCGCACGCTCTGCTGTCCGAAGAGCAGATTGAATTCGTTGCCCGCGGTCTTCATCAGGCTCACGTAAGCCATCCCCTTCACCAGGCGAACCGAGGAGACCGTCGCGCCTCCGGGCATACGTTCCAGTTTTGTGAACTCCACCAGGGAATCGGGCGCCACGCGCAGCGAGCTGTTGTCCTCGAACTCCACTTCGGCCGCGCCGGTCTCCGTCTGCAGGCTGTTGTTCTCGACAACCGGCAAGTTTGTGATCGCAGTTTCGAACCCCGCGCCGTTGTTACGATCCATGCGCACCTCGCCTTTTACCTCGCTCAGGCGTACGATGCGCACCTTTGAGGCTCCGGGAGTGGATGACGTTGCAACTGGGGCTGCGGTAGCGGCGGTCTCCGCCGGCATTGCGGCGGTTGGGTCACTGGTCTGTGCAGCAAGGGTGGCAGCGAGCAACAGAATCGGCAAGCACGCTGTTGCGAGGTGGGCAGCGGAGATCTTGCTCATTTCCGCCTCCTTTATGATTCGGAATCCTGCCGGACTCCTTTTCCATTGGAAGGGCCGGGCCGTCGATCGGTTATGGCCCGATTTTGCCCCTTATGCTAGCACGAATCCGATTGCAACGACCGCGCTGTTTCATTCCGGGATGCAGGTTTTCCAGGTTATGGAAGAATCGGACCCATAGGCCGCTCCACTCCCGCAATGAAAGTCGATCCGATCGTCCTCCCTCTGTACCTCGCTCCCTCAGTCCCTTGGTCCCTTGGTCCCTCAGTCCCTCAGTCCCTTAGTCCCTTAGTCCCCTATTCCCTATTCCCTATTCCCTATCCCCTATCCCCTGCTCCCTGCTCCCTGCCTTCTCACTCCACCACCTTGAAGCTCGTCTCCGCATCCGCCACCGAACTTCCGCCAACCCACACGTCATACGTCGTTGGTTCCACCGTGCGCTCTATCTTTGCGTTGTAGAAGCTGAGCTCGTCGAAACCGAGCGGAAACTCGAGATGCTTCTGTTCGCCGGGCGCCAGCGTTACGCGCGTGAATCCCTTCAGCTCGCGCACCGGCTGTGACACGCTGGCGTCTGTGTTGCGGATATACATCTGCACCACTTCGGTCCCGGCAACGCTGCCCGTGTTTTTCACGTCCGCTCCCACGGTCACCACCGGACCGTGACCCTGGGCCAGGACGTCGCGCAGCGGAACTTCGGCGCGGCTGACCGTAGGCTGCGAGTAACTGAAGCGCGTGTAGCTCAGCCCCCAGCCAAAGGGAAACAACGCCGAGTTGTCCTCGTCCATGTAGCGCGACATGAACTTCTCTTCGGCATTGCGCGGCATATGGCTCAAGTCGCCGTGCGCGGGCCGCCCTGTGGGCAACTGCGCGTAGTAAAGCGGCTCCTGCCCCACGGCTCGCGGAAAGCTCGATGGCAGTTTGCCTGACGGATTCGCATCGCCAAACAGCATATCGGCCAGCGCCGGCCCGGCCGCGATTCCCGGACTCCACATCTCGAGAATCGCCGGCACGTGTCCGGCGGCCCACGTCAACTGCAACGGCCGTCCCGCCGCCACTACGAGAATCACCGGCTTGGCCGTCGCCACAACGGCTTCAAGCAACTTCTCCTGATTCCCGGTAAATCCGAGGTGCACGCGGCTCGCAGCTTCGCCCTCCATCCAGTTCGTCGGTTCACCGAGCATCAGAATGGCCACGTCGGCTTTTTTCGCGGTCTCGACGGCTTCGGCGATCGTCTTGTCGTCGTCGGGAACCGGCGCGTTTTCTTCCACCGTCATCGGGCGATCGAAATCGACATGCTTCAGAACATTCGCGTCTTCGCCCGAAAGCAGCCCGCATCCCTCCGCGTAGAGTAATCGGTCGCCCAGCCGCTCGCCCAGCGTCGTCTTCGGCGTAATCACGAACTTCGGATCGCCGGTCACCGCCCACGCGCCCAGCAGTTCGCGCGCGTTATCGGCCATCGGCCCGATCAGCGCCACCGTTTTCAGCTTTCCGCTCAGCGGCAACAGCGTCCCGACGCCCTCGACCGGATCGTTCTTGAGCAGGACAAAAGTTTCATCTGTCACTTTGCGCGCGACCTCGCGGTCTTCCGGCGTCGCCGTGTACGTCGGCCCGGGCGTCGCGTACGGATGCTCGAACAAGCCGAGCGCGAACTTCACGCGCAGCACCCGCCGCGCCGCTTCGTCGACCACGCTCTCGGAAATCTTGCCCGCGCGCACCTGCGCGGCAATCACTGTTCCGTAAAGGTTGCCCTCCATATCCATATCCACGCCGGCCTCGAGCGCTTTGCGCGCCACTGTCTCGTCGTCGCCGATGGCGTGATTGCGCAGCTCGCCGACCGCCCCCCAGTCGGAAACGACGAAGCCGTCGAATCCCCACTCCTTGCGCAGAATCTGCGTCAGCGTGAACGGATTCGCGGTCGCCGGCACGCCATTGATGGTGTTGAAGGCGCTCATCATCGTCGCTGCGCCGGCTTCGACCGCCGCGCGATAGGGCTCGAGATACACTTGCCGCAGCGTGATCTCGCTCATGTCGGCGGCGTTGTAGTCGCGCCCCGCAATTGCCGCGCCATAAGCCGCGTAGTGCTTCACGCACACGGCCACCGAATCCGGCTTGGACAGATCGTCCTGCTGATAGCCCTTCACCCACGCTCGCGCAAGCGCCGAGCCCAGGTACGGGTCCTCGCCGTTGGACTCGATAATGCGTCCCCAGCGCGGATCGCGCGCTATGTCGACCATGGGCGAAAACACCCACGGCACCCCGTCGGCGCGCGCCTCCCTGGCGCCGAATCGCGCCACGGTCCCGGCCACGCCCGGATCCCAGCTTGCTGCCAGCGCCAGCGGCACAGGAAAGGTGGTACGGTGCCCATGGATCACGTCCTGTCCGAAGATCAGCGGGATGTGCAGTCGCGACTTTTCGACGGCGATGTGCTGGTAGTAGTTGGTCGCGTCCGCGCCAACGACATTCAGCATCGAGCCGATCTCGCCGCGCTCGACCATCTGGTCCCATTTGAGGTGCGACTCGTTCGGCCCCGTGGGGTTGCCCACGGAGTATTGCACCAGTTGCCCGATCTTTTCCTCGAGCGTCATCTGCTTCAGGAGCTTGTCCACGCGCGCGTTCAGCTCTTTCGACGCAAGCTGCGGGTTGGGTGCAGGATCGCCTTGGGCCAACGCCAGCCTCCAGCCGGGGCCAGCCATCAGCAAACCCGGCAACAAGAATCGCAACGCAAAATTCGCACAGGCATTCATAGCCCCGCCATCATAAACCGTTTGAGCTTCCATATTGAAATGTTCCGGCTGCGGCATACAAACCCTGATAAATGGGTTGACCCATCCCTTTTGCGGGTTCGGCGAAAGGGCCGGACCGCGGACTCCTGCGACGTCAACTTCCTCACCACCTCTCGCCCGAAAGCACGACGATGCTCTACTCTTGCCAAGGACGCCGATGCTCCGCTATTTCGCCAAATTCCGCCGAGCGCTGTGGCAGGCCATCGAGCACGACGTGCTCAACACCGCCAAGGCCGCGGCCTACTCGGGAATGCTCATGCTCTTCCCTGTCCTGGTGGTGCTGGCCATGCTGCTGGCGCGTGTACCCGAAGGCAATTCCCTGGCCGGCGAGCTTCGCATCGCATTCGAGCAGTTTCTCCCCGCCGACACCCTGTTCCTCATCCAGTCGTCGCTCGCCGCGCGCCGCCTCCATTCCGTGCAGCTCATCTTCTCTGCCGCCAGTCTGAGCATCTTCGCCAGCCTGGGCCTCATGCTCTCCATGATGGAGGGCTTTCGCCGCGCCTACCGGCTGCCCCGCGACCAATGGGGCTTTTGGGAGCGGCGCGTGCGCGCGCTGTTGCTCGTGCCCATCTCTTTGCTTCCTCTTGCGCTGGCCACGCTGGTGCTCGTCTTCGGCCGACAGATCGAACTGTGGATGATCGACCTCGCCGGCCACGAGCTGCGTTATGTGGTGCTCTTTTTCTGGCGCCTGGTGCGCTGGGCGGTCGCCTTTGTCACCTGCGTGGGCCTGCTCACCGCTCTCTACCATTTCGGCACCCGACGCACCGAACATTGGACGTGGGTCGCACCCGGCGCCATCGCCGCCACCATCGTCTGGTTCCCCACCACCCTCGCCTTTGGCTGGTACGTCACCCGCGTCGCCGATTATTCCATGTTCTATGGCTCCTTCGGGGCCGGCATCGCCACGCTGGTCTGGCTCTACATCACATCCTTCAGCGCGCTGCTGGGCGCAGAGCTGAATGGCGTGCTCTATCGCGAGCGCCACGTACAGGACCCCGCGAACGGCATCTCCGTAGTGGAATGAACCCGCGCTGCGGTACACCGCCGCTGCATCGTAAAATGAAGCCGGCCAGAGTCTTCTCCATCACACCGAAAAACCACCCGATTCCGGAGCGCTTCCCATGGCGTACGCCGAACCCAGCCCGATCGAATCCGTTTCGCGGCGCCGCGCCAAGATTGTCGCTACGCTCGGTCCGGCCTCGAACACCGAGGAGGTTCTCTGTGCGCTGGTGCGCGCCGGGGTCGACGTCGTCCGCCTCAATTTTTCCCATGGCTCCTTCGACGAAAAGCTCGCGCTCATCGCGATGATCCGCAAGGTCAGCCGCGACGAGAACAAGCCGATCTGCATCCTCGGCGACCTGCAAGGACCCAAGATCCGCACCGCCACTCTCGAAGGTCACAATCCCGTGCTCCTCGCCGCCGGGCAGCGCCTCACCATCACGCCGCGCGAGGTACCCGGCACCGCGGCTCTGGTCGGCACCACTTTCAAGACCCTCGCCGAAAATGTCGAGGCCGGTTCGCGCATTCTCCTCTCCGACGGCCTCATCGAGCTTCGCGTCGTCCAGATCGACGCCGACGACGTCGTCTGCGAGATCGTCAACGGCGGCCTGCTCGGCGAGCACAAGGGCATCAACCTGCCCGGCATTCCCGTGCGCACGCCCTCGCTCACCGAGAAGGATTCGGCCGACCTCGAATTCGCCCTCAAGAACGGTGTCGACGCCATCGCCGTCTCTTTCGTGCGCACCGCCGAGGACGTGCGCCTCGTTCGCCATCGTGTGGCCGCGCTGGGCCGCGAAACCTGGTTGGTCGCCAAGCTGGAAAAGCCGCAGGCCATCGAGCACCTTGACGCCATCCTCACCGTCGCCGACGCCATCATGGTGGCGCGCGGCGACCTCGGCGTCGAAATCCCGCCCGAGCGCGTTCCGGCGATCCAGAAGCTCATCATTCGCCGCGCCGCCGCCCTGCGCAAGCCCGTCATCACTGCCACGCAGATGCTCGAATCGATGATCGAAAACCCGCGACCCACGCGCGCCGAAGTCTCCGATGTGGCCAATGCCGTCTACGACGGCACCGACGCCGTCATGCTCTCCGGCGAATCGGCCGTCGGCAAAT
Source organism: Acidobacteriaceae bacterium (assembly GCA_030039035.1). Taxonomy (GTDB): domain Bacteria; phylum Acidobacteriota; class Terriglobia; order Terriglobales; family Acidobacteriaceae; genus Telmatobacter. Next base: position 8,506 of record JASHQQ010000206.1, read on the forward strand.
ATCCCGTCGAATCCGTCGCCATGATGGCGCGCATCGTCGCCGACGCCGAGCACCATATCCGCGAAGGCAACCTGCGCGAGCCGCACCAGCGCTCCGCGCGCCTCTCCATCGCCGAAACCATCTGCGAAGCCACGGCCCACGCCGCCGACGACCTCGACCTGCGCGCCATCGCGCTCTTCACCGAATCCGGCGCCACCGCGCGCCAGCTTTCCAAATACCACCCCTCGGTGCCCATCTTCGCGCTCAGCCCCGTCGAGGTCACGCTCAACCGCATCGGCCTGCTGTGGGGAACGACGCCGATCCGCTGCGCCAAAGTCACGACAACCGAGGCGCTGGTCGATACCGCCGAAGAACTCCTCGAAAAGTACGGATACGCCGACCCGCGCGATGTGATCGCCATCGTCGCCGGCACGCGCACCAAGTCCGGCTCGACCAACTTCCTGCGCCTGCACGTCCTCGGCGAGCAGGAGCTCGAAGGCGCGCGTTTCTTCGCCCCGCACGAAGAGCACTCAGCGCGGCGATAGCCTCGCGCAACAAAGACTGTCATCCTGAACGACCGGACACTTCGCGGAGCGAAGTGGAAGAGAGTGAAGGATCCGCGGTTCGTCGACCCGAGGATGGGATATTCACGTCATCACTCCGACGGATCGCGTTCCATCTGCGCCACAAATCCCAACCACTCCCAAAACTCCCGCACCGTCTCCATCGTCTCCGGCGCAGTCCGGCTCGTCGTGCGCAGCAGCACTTTTTTGACGGCCGATTTGGACAGCGCTGCTGCTTCCGCGGCAATCGCCACGCATTTGTCGGCGCGATACGTGCACGCAGCCAGATCGGCAATCGAGAGCCGCGTAGTCGGCGTCATGAAAACCGTGCGCGGCGGAGCCATGCGGTCGAGCAGGCAGAAGATCTCGAGCTTGGACTCGAGCTCGTCGGGCACGCAATCGATCGCCAGATCCGCCTCGCGCACCGCATCCTCGATCGTCGAAACGAACGAAATCTTCCTTGATTCCTGATCGTTCGATGAATCATTTTCATGGGTGCCCCAGGTCTCGATTTTGAGACCTGGGATATCTACGACCGCCAGTTCTTCCCGAACTCTTCGCAGCGCCTCGGGCAACACATCTTCCAGAACTACACGGAACCCCGCGCGCGCCGCCTCCAACGCCAGCCAGCGCCCCAGCGGCCCCGCTCCGATGATCGCAATCGTTTTGGGCAAGAGAGTCAGGAGAGGCGCAACAACTTACTTCCCCGCCAGCGCTGCCTGCACGTCTTCGGCATTGGGCCGCGAGTGCTGCAAGTGCTCGGCGATCCTCAGCCGTTCTTCGGCCGAGAGCGTGGGGACCGTCGCCAGCACGCGGCGCAGGGTTACGGCAACATCGTCAATGTAGTTCATCAGGCGGATGGCTTCTCCGGAGAGCGGCATGGCAGGCGTCCTTCGAGGATTTCAGTATCGGATTCCATTGTAGGGCGAGGGATCGGCGAGTGAGAAGGCAGGGACCGGCCCGGCAGGCTCAGTCTTCCGCTCGGAAGGGCAGGGCTTCAGCAGGGGAGGGTACGGCCTTCAGACCGTACCTTGCATGCCCACAGGAATCTTCCCCTGAAACTGATCCATGTCATCGCGAGAACCGGATCCGCCGCACAGGTCTGGCCTCGGGGTCCCAGGTATTGTAGCCAGGCGCCGCAAGTCGTCTAGCGCCGATCCGCGATCGTCCACGCCCCGTTCCTTCTTGCAAACAGGAAGCGAATGCCCAGCGCGAACGGCACTGACTTGCCTTCGGAAATCACGGTCACCGTCTCGGTGCAGTTCCAGACAGCGGTGTCGTTCAGCATCATCAGCCCCGAAGCCGGACAATCGTCGGTCACCGTCGCATCGGGATTGTTCTTGAAGAATTTCTGCCATCCCCGGGCGCTGCCGGGCTTGATTCCGGTGGCCTGCAGCAGCCCCACATCATGCGAAGCCACCGCGACGTCGAACTGATTCAGCGCTTCCTGCACCGTCGCGGCCTGTTCGGCCGGCTGCCAAGATGCGGCTACTTGTGCAGCCGCGGGATAGATCGCGCTTTGGGCCGAAGCGCCGGGCGCAGCTACTGTTGCGAGACCGGCTGTTATAAACAAAGCTGGAATAAGTCCCAACGATTTCATAGATATCCCTTCATATCTGCGCGTCTCTTTACATTTCTCCGCGCGAAAGTCAAAGCAATATCCTTTGTCTTTGATGCCATACGCAACGCCGAATCGCCATACCCCTTTCCGGCTATGACGTTTCTAAAGTCACGAGAACGCCCGTCGAGTTGCCGAATCGGCCATCATGCCCCGTCGGGAAATCCGCCCCGGTGCGAAACCATCGGAAAATGCGGCAACATCTCCAATGGCGGCAGTTTCGCCCGCCATCCGTCCGGATAGGGCCCCACGCCGCGCAGCAGCGGGCATGGCTCGCCCTCCCGTCCCCGTGCAAGCTCCTCCAGCGCCAGGCGCAGCCCGGCAACCGTCTCTGCGCCAAATCGTTCCACCCATGCCTTCTCGATGGCTCGCGCCTTCTCAACGTAGCCGTCCCGGTCCTGGCGGCCTTTTGCAGACAGCAACACGACTTTCGACCTTCCGCTTCCGCCCCCGTTCGCAACTGTTGCCAGTCGACCGCGATGTGCCATTCGCAATACCGCTTCTATCCCCTCTTTCGCCAGGCCCGTCATTCGCGGCAAGTCGCGCACTCTCACTCCTTCGTCACCTGCCACTCTCAGCAGGTTCGCGCACGCTGCAAGCGGAGCCTCCCCGTCCCGCTCGAATTCCTCCGCAAACGAAAGAATCGCCTTCGCCAGCAATTGCGGTAACGCCATCTCGTGCGCCGGCGTTGGAATTCGCGCGGCCCGTACCTTCGCGGTCTCGTACTCGAGCACGTCAAACCATTCCGGCGTCTCCGGCCCCAGCCTGTCCACGATCTCCTTCAACGCTTCGCCGAGCCGATCGATCGTGACGCCAAATCGCTCGCGCCATCGCGCCTCGATCGACGGCAGCAGCCCTCGCCATGCTTCGAGCGCCCGCCGCCCGCCGGGCGTCCAGCGAACGATCCTGGATTCCAAGGAAAGCCCATGCCGGAGGGTATGGGCTTTGGCCCGTGCGTTGAAGGCGGATGGTTGCATCGGGGATTCAGGTCCTGAGGAATTTGCCGGCTCTTCATTTCCCAACGGCGGTGAAGCATTCCCGGCTGCGTCAATCGTCAGATATCCCCACCACTTGCCAAGCCGCGTGAGCCACGTCTCCAGGCCCTTTTTCGAGATGCCGATCTTGCGCTGCAGTTCGCCGGCGGCGATTCTCTCTTCCGGAACGTGCCGCAGATATCGAACCCACATCGCCATGGACACCAGCCACGGCGCACGCAGATAGCCCGGCCCGGAAACGCGGGAGGACCCGTAGTTCGTTGTGCGATGCGGAACCCGATGTTCGAACTCGTTGTCGAACTCGATCGCAAACGCCACAAACGTCTGCGACAACATGGCAGGCAGCGGAAGAAAACAGTCCTCCGTGCGCGGGAGCTCGGGCGTCCGCGACAAGGTGCTTCTCATGGGCCGATTCTAAGCGACCGCGTCAGAGGCGGCTCAACGGAGTCTCAGCTTCCGAACGGCTCCCCGGACTCCTTACTTCTTCGCCGTGGCCGGCTTGTAACCGGTGGTGCCGGCCTTTTTCAGCGCCTCCAGGGCCTCGGCGGGGCTGAGCAGCGGCGTGGTCTTCACGCTCCGGAGAGCGCCGCCGCCGCCAAACGCCAGCGCCATCGCCGCCGCGCTCACGTTGTCCGGCATTTCGAGGATCACCGCCACGTCGTAGTCGCCGAAAGTGAACCAAGCCGACAGCAATTTGCCGCCGAGCTTTTCGATCGGCTTGCGCACGGCTTCGGTGCGGTCCTGCGGGTTCTTGATGATCGCCGCCAGTCCTTCGCTGCTGTAGGCCACCTGGATGAGATAGCTTGGCATGGAATTCCGCCTTTCCTCGAGCGGTTCCACAGGACTTGTACCCATTTCAGACGCCATTCAAGGTGGCTCTTTCTTGAGGAAAGAGCCACCTGGCTTCTTTG
>JASHQQ010000207.1 GCA_030039035.1 Acidobacteriaceae bacterium
GCCCAGGAGTTCGCTTACACTGAGCAGCGCTTCCGGGAGCCCCCGGTAAAAATGATTGGCGTCGGTGGCTGTTCGTATCGCTTCGAGAGCAGTCGCGCGGCCGAGGAGCACGTCGCCGCGATGAGGGATTCTTGCCGGTCCGCCGAGCGGTCCGGCGATCCGAATCGCGATCCGGGCGGGACCGGCAGGCAAATGCAGCAGCAGCCAGCGCCGTACGCTACTGGTTGTGCGCGGCCAGTTGCTGCAATCCACAGCTTTCTGCCCGTTCACAAACACCTGGCAATCGCCGGCGCTGGGATTCACGAGCAGAGCGGGATGGTCGAGCGGTTCGTCCGACGACACGGTAGCGCGGAGCCAGATGACCTTCGGGCCCTGGGTCGGAATGGGTCCTGTGCCGAGCTGGCAGGTTCGGCCGGGGCGAGGATCCGCGGAAGCCGATTCGCCGCCGGGAGGATCGCCTTCGTAGAGAAGCCAGGGACCATCGAGACGCACCGGTCCGCCGGCGCTGTGCGTCACGATCGCCTGGCCGCGACCGGGAGCCGCAGCGGCGAGCGCGATCAGTGCCAATGCGCAAACCAAACAGGCGCGGCGCAAGGAGTTGGCCTCCGGGAGGATGTGAAAAGCCTTTCACACAGACCGCGAAGTGGCAAGAGATCGACCCAGGAATGTTCGATTCGCCGCGATCCGAATCAACCTCGAATCAACGAGTGCACCCGGCGGCCACTTTTTCCGCTTTATGGGGTGAAGGCGATCGGAAAGATGCCTTCACAAAGGAGAAACACCCATGAAGCGGATCGTCGCGATCGCATTTCTGGCATCCACGATGGGCGCGGCCGTCTCCACCGCCGCGGCTCAAGGCACATCGACCGTCAACATACCTTTCGCGTTCCACGTCGGGTCCACACTGATGCCGGCGGGCGTCTACCGCGTGCAGTCGCTAGACCAACGCGTCTTCCGGCTGTACAGCGAGGACCGGGATCGGAGCGCGCTGGCTTTGGCGACAACCACCTCGGGAAGCACGGCCCCCGCAAAGAAGCTGGTCTTCAATCGCTACGGGAACCACTACTTCCTCAGCGCGATCCTTGATACGCGCGGCGAATGCGAGAAGTCGTTCGCACCTTCGAAGCTCGAGCGGACAATCCGAACCGAAGAGGCAAGCCTCGGGGACGAAGGACGGGCTTTGCTTGCGCTGAAATAACCGCATCCATTCAAAAGAAGGCCCGGACGGGACACGCCCTCCGGGCCTTTGCTTTCGGAATCGCAGGCTTCAGACGCGGGCCGAACCGATTCGCTCAGGCGGAGCCGTCGAGCTGCCGGCGCAGCCAGGCGCGGGCCATATTCGAGTCCTTCTTGACCGTACGAACGGCCACACCGAGTTCCTTCGCGATCTCCTCGAAAGTCAGGCCTGCGAAGTAATGGAGCTCCAGGACGCGAGCCTGCCTGGAATCGAACTTGGCGAGCCTGTCCAGCGCAGCATCCAGCACGAGGATATCGACGAGATTGCTGCCGGATGCCGGAATCCCCTCGTCGAGCGTGATATTGACCGCTCCGGCGCCGCGCTTGCCCGCGGAGCGAGCGCGTGCGTGGTCCACCAGGATATGGCGCATGGCCTGAGCCGCGAGGCCGAGAATCCGCGCGCGGTCCTGCCAGGCGGAGTGCGGCTGGTCGGCCAGCCGCATATAAGCCTCATGCACCAGGGCCGTGGGCTGCAGCGTGTGGTTGCCGCGCTCCATGCGCATGCGTACGGCGGCAATCTTGCGCAGTTCCTTATAGATGCTGGCGTTGATTTCGGCCTCGCCCGAGCGCCCCTGCTCCCGCTGCGGACGGCCGGCGTCTTTCGCACCGTCTGTCATTGCGCATCGCTCCGCAACCACGCCAGTATAGCCCGCTATTGTTTTCGCGAGGCCGGTTTGCGCTATCTTATTCACATTCAGCATTCTTCCCTCCGCGGCTGAGAGCCGGACAAGCATCCCGGCAGGCTCAAAGCCCGAACGGAGAGACTCTTGTGATTCTGACCGTTCAACGCGTGCCAGACTCGGGCAAATCGGAAAGCCGAGTCCCGGGAGTGCCATGACGCCGGAACTCTGGGCGCGCCTGCAACCGCTCTTCAATGCCGCGGTCGAGAAGCCTCCGGCCGAGCGTGAGGCGTTTATCGCCGCGGCCTGCGGCGATGACCTGGAGCTGCGCCGCGAACTGGCCGCACTCGTCGAAGTGCACTCGCGGCAGGGTGCAACCGCCGAAGGCATGAATGCCGCCGTGCATCGACTGCTTGCCTCGTCCAGCCGCAGTTTCGAACCTTCCGAGACTGTGTCAGGGCGGTTCAGAATCTTGCGCCAGCTCGACAGCGGGGGCATGGGTGTTGTCTACAAGGCTGAGGACATCCGGCTGCATCGTTTCGTCGCCCTCAAATTTCTACCCGACAATGTAGCTCTCGATCCGCAGGTCCTGGCGCGCTTCCGTCGCGAGGCCCAGGCGGCTTCGGCCCTGAACCATCCCAACATCTGCACCATTCACGACGTTGGCGAGGAAGACGGCAGCGCCTTCATGGTGATGGAGTTCCTCGACGGAGTCAGCCTGAAACAGAAGATCGATGGCCGTCCGATGGAAAGCGAGGAACTGCTTCGCATTGCGATCGAGGTTGCAGATGGGCTCGAGGCGGCACACCGCGAGGGCATTGTGCATCGCGACATCAAGCCCGCCAACATCTTCATAACGCGGC
>JASHQQ010000208.1 GCA_030039035.1 Acidobacteriaceae bacterium
ACACCCGCAGCCACGGCCAGCAGAATCGAAAGCCCGATCGACCGGCCGTTCAGCGAGATGTTCGACCACCCCGCCATGTAGCGGGCCACCTTCTGCGGCATCGAGATCACCGTGAAATGCAGATACGCCTGGGCATAGACCAGTCCGAATGCCGCGCCGGCGAGCCCCAGCACGACGCTCTCCGTCAAAAGTTGCCGTACCAGACGCGACCGGCCCGCGCCCAGCGCCGTGTGCACGGCGATCTCCGGGCGGCGCGCCATGCCGCGCGCAAACTGCAGGTTGGCGATGTTGGCGCACACCACCAGCAGGACAAACAGCGTGGCGGCCTGCACGAGGTTCATGTAGAGCGGCGTCAGGTCGCCGTTCATCTCCGCCAGCAGCGGCGTCACGCGCACGCTCCATCCCTTGTTGGTAGCCGGGTATTGCTGTTCGAGCCGCCTGGCGATGATGTCCAGCTCGCTCTGCGCCTGTTTCGCGGTTACGCCGCTCCGCAGCCGGCCGATGACGATGGTATCGTGCGCGCTGCGGTTGGCAAGCTGCGCATCGGTGGGCGCAAAGGGAAGAAACAGATCGACCGTCGACGGGTATTGCATCGTCTTCGGCAGAACGCCGATGACCGTGTACGCGTGCTGGTCGAGCTCGATCGTGCGGCCCACGATGCCGCCGTCGCTGCCGAAGTGGTCCCTCCAGAACGCGTAGCCGAGCACGGCGACGTCGTTGCGTCCGCGTGCGGTCTCGCCCTGCGTAAACACGCGCCCCAGAAACGCGTTGGTCCGCAAGACGCTGAAGAATGCCGGCGTCGTGAAATCCGCCGAGACGTGCGCGGCATCGCCGGCGCCGGTCAGGCTCATGTCGGCCGGCTCGCGCACGGCCAGCTCCTCGAACGACCGGCTCTGCTGTTGCCAGGTCACGAAATTCCCCAGGGCAACCTCTTCGTCGTCGTCCTGGCCATGATGTTCGAAGATCGTCACCACCTGGTTGAGATCCGGCACTGCCAGGGGACGAAGCACCACGGCATCCATCACGCTGAAGATGCCGGTGTTGGCGCCGATGCCGACCGCCAGGGTCAGCACGGCCGTAATCGCGAATCCGGGCGACTTGCGAAGCTGCCGCAGCGCGAAGCGCAGGTCCTGGAGAAAGCTGTGCATCGGAATCCTCCGGCGGGAATCGACTCTTGCCGCATTGATCCGTTCACGCTGATCGCACGTATCCAGCCAATCTTCCGGGCCGATTCACTTTGAATCCAAAAGGTTTATCCGGGTCGTCGCCGACCGGACCGGCTCCGGCTTGTCCGCATGCGGATTCCCATGTCCGTTATTGGACAGTTACGCAGCGCGGATCGCACCGTTCCCGAACCTTGACACATCGGGCAAACCCCTTGATGCTAAACAGTTCCGGCTCTGTGTTTTTCTGGTCCTTGAGGGGGTGGGTTTTTGCAGGTTTGTGTCTTCTACCACGACAAATGCTTCGATGGAGCTTGTTCGGCATCTCTCTTCACGCGCTTCCACCGCGAGCGCATCGCGCCCGGCGCAACCTACGATTACCACGGCCTGGTGCATCGCGCCGGCGCGCTTTTCGACGAGAGCGAGTTCACCGGCGACGAAAACGCGATCGTCGACTTCAAGTATTCGGCCTCGCCGCGCATCACCTGGTGGTTCGACCATCACCTTTCGGCGTTCCTCACGCCGGAGGACCAGCAGCACTTCCAGCGCTGCCAGCAGGATCCCGTCTGCGCCTCGCGCAAATTCTTCGACCCCGGCTTTATCTCCTGCACCAGCTTTCTCGCCCACATTGCCTCGACCCGCTTCGGCTTCGATACCGCGCCGGTCAGCGAACTGATCCACTGGGCCGACGTGGTGGACGGCGCGCGCTACGAAAGCCCGCAGGCGGCCGTGGAAATGGCCCAGCCGGCCATGAAACTCACGCTCATCATCGAGGCCACCGAGGACCCGCATTTCATCCCGCGCCTCATTCCTCTGCTCACCGGGATGCCGCTTGCGCAGGTGCTCGGCCAGCCTTTTGTGGCGGAACTGCTGCCGCCGCTGCTCGATCGGCACCGTCGGGCGCTCGAACTCATCCGCGAGCGCAGCGAAGAGCGCAACGGCACCGTCTTTTTCGACATCACCGACGTTCCCCTCGAGGGTTACAACAAGTTCATCCCTTATTATCTGTATCCGCAAGCTACCTATTCGATCGGCCTGTCGAAATCCAGTTTCCGCACCAAGGTCTCGGTCGGTTCCAATCCCTGGACGCCGGCAAAGCCCGAGCGCATGGTGAACCTCGCCGCCATCTGCGAGCGCTACGGCGGCGGCGGCCACGCCCGCGTCGGCGCCATCAGCTTCGCTCCCGACCAGGCGGATCGTGCCCGCACCGCTGCGGCGGAGATCGTTGCCGGGCTGCGCGCGAAAAACCCGCTGGCATAGGGAAACGGGTATCGACTTCCGGGTTCGCCAGGCCGGGGCGATTCCGCTGATGATTGAGTTTCGTCCAAAAACAACCCGGTTCATTGCGAAGCTCGTTACAGCTTGTTTCAAAAACGCCTTGTAGCAGGGCGCGACTTCAGTTGCGCCGATCCAGGTCCTTCATTTATGAATTCCTCGCGGGCTTCAGCCCGCCAGGAACCGCTATGCCATCGGTTTTTCCGCAGCCGTTTCAGTCGTGCCGTGAGCGACCCCGAAAATCCTGAACGGTCTTGATCCCTGAGGTTCAAAATGCGATCGGATGCAACGATCCAAAACAAGGCTCCCTGCCGATTCTCCTTGACAGCTTAGGAGAGTTCGCGGTAATCTCCTAATCGTTTTAGGAGAGCCCATGCCTGACCAGGCGCAGATTCTTCCCGGAACCCTCGATCTTCTCATCCTCAAAGCCGTCTCGCTGGGGCCGCTGCACGGCTACGGCGTGCTGCTGCGCATCGGCCAGATCTCGGACAGCGCGCTGCTCATCGAGCAGGGCGCGCTCTATCCGGCGCTCTTCCGCCTGGTGCGCCAGGGGCTGCTAAAGGCCAGTTGGGGAGTGTCGGAAAACAACCGCCGCGCCAAGTTCTACGAGCTGACCGCAGCGGGCCGAAAACGGCTGCGCGAGGAGACGGAAAGCTGGAACCGGCTGGCCGCGGCCATGGCCGCTTCGCTGGCGGCGCGCGCGGAGGGAATATGAACGAGGGCCAGGGAACAGAAATCAGGGACTAAGGGAAGAAGAATATGTTCGCGTATCTGCGAAATCTCGGCGTGAAGTTGTTCCGACGCGATCAGGTCGCCGAAGACATGGAAGAGGAGCTTCGCTCGCACATCGCGCACCGCGCCGACGATCTGGAGCATTCCGGCCTCGGCCGCGCCGAAGCCGACCGCCGCGCGCGTCTCGAGTTCGGCGCCCGCGAACGCTACAAGGAGGAGAGCTACGCGGCGCTGGGCGGAAACTTCCTGGACACGCTCCTGAAGGATGTGTTTTATTCCCTGCGCGCACTGCGCAAATCGCGCAGCTTCGCCGTCACGGCGATTCTCACGCTGGCCATGGCCATCGGCGCCAACGCGGTCGTCTTCGGCGTGCTCAACGCGCTCGTCCTGCGCCCCATCAATGTACCCAATGCCGACAGTCTCTACGGCATCGAGCGATCCGACACCAGCGACCCGGTCCAATCGTATCCGGACTATCTTGATTTGCGCGACCGGAATCGAAGCTTCGAAAGCCTGGCGGCCTATCGAATCATAGAAGCGGGATTGGACTCGGGCAACAACCCGATCCGTAGCTTCGGGTATGAGGTCAGCGGCAATTACTTCGACATGCTGGGCATTCAGCCTTACCTGGGCCGTTTCTTTCACGGCTCCGATGAGCACGGCCCGAACAGCGCGCCGTATATCGTCCTTTCCTACGCCTTCTGGCACAGCCGCTTTCAGGATGATCGCGGCATGGTGGGCCGCGTGTTGCTCGTGAACAAGCATCCCTTCACGGTCGTCGGCATCGCTCCGCCCGGGTTCCACGGTACGTTGGTCTTTGCCTTTGGAGATTTCTTCTTGCCCATGGTGGACACAGAAGAGGTGGATGGACAGGACCTTCTGAATTCGCGCGAGACCAATTGGATTTATCTGGCGCTGGGACATCTGAAGCCGGGCGTCAGTCCTGCGCAGGCCGTTGCCGACCTGAATTCGATAGCCGGTTATCTCCAAAAAACGTATCCCAAAGAGCATGGAAGTTTCCATTACTCGCTGTCCCGCCCCGGACTGTATGACGAGGCCCTTGGCCGACCGGTGGAGATGTTTCTGACGGGGCTGATGCTGCTCGCCGGCCTGATCCTGCTGGCGGCCTGCGCCAACCTGGGCAGCCTCTTTGCCGCGCGCGCCGCCGACCGCTCGAAAGAAGTCGCGCTTCGCCTGGCGCTCGGTTCCAGCCGCAATCGCATTCTGCGCAGCCTGTTTACCGAGGCGGCGATGATCTCTCTCGCCGGCGGGACGCTCGGGCTTTCCGGGAGCGTCGTGCTTCTGCGCGCGCTCAGCACCTGGCGGCCCCTGCCTCGATATCCGATCTCTGTGCCCGCCGACCCGGATCCAAATGTATACGGTGCGGCTTTGTTGCTGGCCCTGGTGAGCGCAATCCTCTTTGGCGCCGTACCGGTTCGCCAGGTGCTCAAGACCACGCCGTACCAGATCGTCAAAGCCGGGTGGCAAGCCGCCGTGGGGCGCAGAATCTCGCTGCGCGACGTATTGCTCGTCATCCAGATTGCGCTCTGCGCCGTGCTGGTTACCTCGTCCATGGTCGCCGTGCGAGGCCTTGTCCGTTCGCTGCACAGCGATTTTGGATTCGACCCCGCCAACGTCACTATCGTTACGAGTGATCTCAGGATGGCCGGCTACAGCGGCGAACGCGTGCCGGAGATGCAAAAGCGCATGCTCGGCGCCATGCAGGCCATTCCGGGGGTGGAAGCCGTGGGTTTGATTGACTGGCCGCCATTGATCAGCGGCGTTTACGAACAGGTGGATGTTTACTCGGACCAGGCCGGCGACCTGAGTCCGGCAAATGCCGTCTCCTCACCCTTTTCGTTTCGGATTTCGCCCGATTACTTCCGGGCCGCGGGCACCACGCTGCTGGCCGGCCGGACATTTTCCTGGCACGACGACGCGAATGCGCCGCGGGTGGCCATTGTGAATCCGGCATTCGCAATCAAACTTTTCGGCTCAACGGCAAACACGCTCGGCAGCTCCTTCAAGTTGCAGGATGGAGCGCGCGTCCTTGTGGTGGGCATTGTCGAAGGAGGCAAATACAGGGGACTTGCGGACGATGCGGCTCCGGCGATGTTTGTTCCCGTTTTGCAGTCGCCTGCGCTAGGGACCAATCTGCTGATCCGCTCCAGCCGCGAACCGCAGCAAGTAGCGGGCGCCGTCAGGAAGACGCTGCGATCTCTCGATCCCGGTTTGCCTTCCTACATCGAAACCTGGAATCAACACATGGACGACTTCACCCTGTTTCCAACCCATGTCGCGGTTGTTGCGCTGGGAGTGTTAGGCATCATGGGCGCGTTATTGTCCATCACCGGCATCTTCGGCCTGGCTGCGTACACCGTCAGCAAGCGGGTCAAAGAGCTGGGCATCCGCATCGCGCTGGGAGCGCAGAAGAGCGAGTTGTTGCGGGCCGCATTGGGGCGGGCGATCAAACTGCTCGCCGTGGGTTCGTCGGCGGGATTGATTCTTGGGATTTTGGCCAGCGGGGTTCTGTCTCACATCGTCTACCAGGCCACGCCGCGTGATCCGCTGGTTCTCGCCGGAGTAGTGCTGGCCATGGCGCTGCTTGGATTGATCGCCACGTGGATTCCCGCGCAGCGCGCTCTTTCGGTCGATCCTTTGATTCTGTTGAGGGAAGAGTGAAGGTGAGAGGGACTAGGGATCAGGGTTTTGACTGCTGAAGATGTACCAGGCTTGGGTGCCCCGGGTCCGTGTTTTCGGACGCGGGAAAGGATGATCATTGGTACGAATCCGTGCGGTCTGAGGACGCGATCAACATGCTCGCTTATCTTCGAAATCTTGGCTCAAAGTTGTTCCGCCATCGGCAAATCGCCGAAGAGATGGACGAGGAGCTGCGCTCCCATATCGCGCACCGCGCCGACGATCTGGAACGCTCGGGACTCGATCGCGCCGAAGCCGGGCGCCGGGCCCGCCTCGAGTTTGGCGCGCGCGAGCGGTACCGCGAGGAAAGCTACGAAGCCCTGGGCGGCAGATTCTTCGAAAGCCTGCTCCAGGACGTGCGCCTCGCGCTGCGCGTTTTGCGCAAGTCCCCGGGATTCGCTCTCGCCGCTGTGTTAACGCTCGCGCTGGCCATCGGCGCCAACGCAGTGGTCTTCGGCGTAATGAATGCGCTGGTGCTCCACACCCTCAACGTGCCCGACGCGAAGAGTCTGTACGGGACGCAATATGGCGTCGATGCGCCATTTCAGTCGTATCCCGGTTACCGGGACCTGCGCGACCGCAACCACAGCTTTCAGGACCTCGCGGCATTCAATTTCACCCTGGGCACGGCACTCGACACCGGCAACGACCCGCAGGCTGCCGGCGGATTCGCGACCACGGGAAACTACTTCACGGTGCTCGATGCGCATCCCTACCTGGGCCGGTTGTACACCGCGGCGGACGAGCACGGGCAGGGAAGCGCGCCCTATCTTGTGCTGAGTTACGGATACTGGCACTCGCGCTTCCAGGAGGATCGCCGTGTGATCGGACGCGTGGTGAGCGTGAACAAGCATCCCTTCACCGTGATCGGCGTGGCGCCGCCGGGGTTCGCCGGAACGATCATGTTTGTTTCGCCGGATTTCTTCATACCGGTCGTGGAGCAGGAGGTGATCGGCGGGAACTCGCTGACCGATCGCTCCAATACGGCTGCTCTCTTCGAAACCTTCGGCCATCTCAAGCCGGGCGTTACCGCGCGGCAGGCCGAGGCGGACGTGAACCGCGTGGCGGCCGAGTTGGCGAAAGCGTATCCCAAGGAATTTGAGGCCAAACACATCGTCGTGGGGCGCACCGGTCTGACGGCATTCGGCGGGGCTGTGCACGGCTTCGTGGCCGCGCTCATGGCGCTGGCCGGGATGATCCTGCTGGCGGCCTGCGCCAACCTGGGCGGGCTGTTTGCGGCCCACGCTTCGGATCGCGCCAGGGAAGTGGCACTCAGGCTCGCGCTTGGCTCGCCGCGACGCCGCATCCTGCGGCAACTGATGACCGAAGCCATGCTGCTGGCGCTGGCCGGCGGCACGCTTGGAGTCATGGGAGGCATGCCGCTTTTACAAAGACTGGGCGCGTGGCATCCGTTTCCGGGAGCGCCGCTGCACATCCCGGTGACGACCGACTGGCGCATTTACGCGGCGGCGCTGGCGCTCGCGCTGCTCAGCGGATTCCTGTTCAGTATCGTGCCGGTGCGCATGGTGATGCGCGCGCATCCTTACGAAGTCGTAAAGGCCGGCTCGACCGCCAGGGCCGGCCGCAAATTTACAGTGCGCGACGCGCTGCTGGTGGCGCAGATTGCGATTTGCGCGCTGCTGGTAACGGCTTCGCTGGTTGCGGTGCGAGGGCTGGTGCGAAGCGTGAATGCCAGCTACGGCTTCGATCCGCGCAATGCAATGACGGCCGGCGTGAACCTGGCCAACGCCGGTTACGCCGGCGCGCGGATTCCGCAATTCAACCGCAGGATGATCGACGCAGTGGCTGCGATTCCGGGAGTGGACGCCGTGGGCCTGGTGAACAACTATCCACCGCTTGCATATGCGGCTGCGTGGCGCGAGAGGGTGTTTACGGAACAGACGCGGGACTTGACGACATCGCACGTGGCGCTGCGGCCCTACCGGTTCAATGTCTCGCCGGGATATTTGAAAGCCGCGGGAACCACGCTGCTGGCGGGCCGCGATTTCGCCTGGAGCGACGATAAAAGCGCGCCCGTGCCGGCGCTGGGCAACCGGCAGTTCGCGCTGCGGATGTTTGGGAGCATCAACGCAGCGATGGGAAAGCACTTCCGCATCGGCGACGGCACGCTGGTCGAAATCGTCGGGATTACCGAAGACGGGAAATACTTATCGCTGACCGAGGACCAGGAACCGGCGATCCTGATGCCGTCGATGCTCTATGACGATCCACAGAGCTATCTCATCGTGCGATCGAGGCGCGATCCGCAGCAACTGCACCGGCTGATGCGAGCGAAGATCCACGAGCTCGATGCCGGGCTAACATTGGATATCCAGACCTGGAACCAATTGCTGGAGGTGGTGCAGTTCCCGGCGAAGGTGGCGACGATGGCGCTCGGCGCGCTGGGATTGATGGGCGCAATCCTCTCCATCACCGGCATCTTCGGCATGGCAGCCTACTCGGTGAGCAAACGCCTGCGCGAGCTCGGCATCCGCGTGGCGCTCGGCGCAAAGCGGCGGGAGGTGCTCAAGGCGGCGCTGGGCCGCGCCGTCCGGCTGTTGGCATTCGGCTCGGTCGCCGGACTGGTCCTGGGCCTGTTGGCCACGCGCGTGCTCGCCTCGATCGTTTACCAGGCCACGCCGCGCGATCCATTTGTCCTCGCCGGAGTGGTGCTGGCCATGGCGCTGCTCGGCCTGATCGCCACCTGGACTCCCGCCCAGCGTGCTCTCTCGGTCGATCCCATGATCCTGTTGCGCGAAGAATGAGCCGCGTCTCCGAACCTCTCGCCAAAACCGGACGAAAAGGGTGGGACAACCGCGAATTGTGCAATGACCGCGCGCCTACTCGTAGCGCAGCGCGGCCATCGGATCGACGCGCGATGCGCGCCGCGCGGGAAGATAACAGGCAATCAGCGCGACGACGAGCAGCAACGCGCAGACGCCGCAAAAAGTTGCCGGGTCCCTGGGAGTCACGCCGAAAAGGAACGCGGCGAGCAGGCGCGAAGTGACAAGCGCCGCGACGATACCCGGCGCAATACCCGCACAAGCCAGCACGGCGCCTTCGCGAACCACCATGCGCGTCACGTTTCGCCGGCCGGCGCCCAGCGCCATCCGAATGCCGATCTCCTGCCGGCGCTGGACTACGGAGTACGACATCACGCCATAAATGCCAACCGCCGCAAGCATCAGCGCGAGCAGAGCGAAGATGCCCAGCAGCATGGCGTTGAACCGCCTCGGCGCGATCGCCGATGCGATCACGTCGTCCATCGTGGCGACGTCGATCACCGGCTGATTCTTGTCCATTTGCTGGATGACGCCTCGGACCGCCCCGGCGAGCGCGGACGGGTCCGATACGGTTCGCAGCGCAAAGGTCATGCTGAACGACGGCTGCTGAAGATAGGGCAGAAACATCTCCGCTCCCGGTTCCTCTTCCAGCGAGTCGCTTCTCTGGGCGGAGACGACCCCAACCACCACCATCCATGTCGTCGGCGTCGAAAGAAAGCTGACACGCTGTCCGATAGGGTCGCGGCCATGAAAGAGCGTCCGCGCCAGCACGTCGTTGAGGATGACAACGGGCTGGGTGATTGCCGTATCCGTGTCGTTGAAAACGCGCCCGTCCAAAAGCCGGATCCTCATCGTGCGAAAGTAATCGGGGCTGATGCCGGTAACGCGAAACCCTTGAGGCGGACTCGCCTGTTCGGCGCCTTGAATGTTGAGCCGTGACATGCCGTTGTGAGGCGGTCCCAGCGGATATTGCGATATCAGGGCGGCGCTCGTCACTCCAGGCAGTTTCTGCACGCGTTCCAGCGCCATCCGGAAAAACTCCGCAAATTCGTTGGGGTCGGCGATCGTCACTGGCCTCTGCACTGTGCTGATCAGGATTCCGTGGGGATCGAATCCGAGAGGCGCTTCGCTCAGGCGCAGCAAACTGTGCGCCAGAAGACCGGAGCCAACCATCAAAACCACCGACAGGCCAACTTCCCCGGCGGTGAGAAGGCGGCGCAGACGATGCGAATGGCGGTCGGTCCGAATGCCGACGCCCGAATTCCTGAGCGCTTCGCCGGGCTCGATCCGCGAAGCGATCACAGCGGGAGCCAGTCCGAAGACGAGCACGGCGAGCACCAGGGCGGCGGCGCAAAACGTGAAGATACGCAGGTCCAGGTGAAGATCGACAGAAAGCGTGGGAGGTATCAGCGGCTTCAGAATCGCCGTCGCCAAATAACCCGCCAAACCTCCCAATCCGCATCCCGGCAATGCCAGCAGCAGCGCTTCGGTGAGCGACTGCCGGATCAACCGAAGCCGCCGCGCGCCGAGCGAGGCACGCACGGCCATCTCCCTGTCTCGAGCCAGGCCTCGCGAAAGCAGCAAATTGGCCACATTGGCGCAAGCAATGAGTAACACGAGCGCAGCGGCGCCCTGGAGCATGAGCAGGAGCGGCCGAACGTTATGCACAAGAAACGCCTGCAGCGGGAGGACTTCCACGCTTTCATGAGCCCGGAATCGGGCGGCCTGCACCGGATATTGCTGATCCATCTGGTGCGTAATCACCATCAGGTCCGACTGAGCCTCCCGAATGCCTACGCCGGACCTCAGGCGGGCGACAACGCTCAGAAGGGCCCAATTCGGCGATTGGGGCGAAAACCGTGCCTCATCCATCGCGAAGGGTGTCCAGAGGTCCGCGGCTGGGCGCAGGCTCGCGGGCATGACGCCGACGACCGTATAGGCCTTGCCGTCGAGCTGAATTGTCTTTCCCAGGACTCGAGAATCTCCGCCAAACTGATTGCGCCACAACTTCTCGCTGAGCAGCGCTACGTGCTCATTCCCGACTCGTCCTTCTTCCGAAGCGAATAACCGGCCGATGATCGGCCGCACACCCAGCATCGGAAAGAAGCTTACGGTGACGTTTCCGATGCCGACGCGCGTGGCCTCGCCGACCCCGGTGAGGTTTGCACTGTCGCCGCTGCTCGATGCGCCGATTTGTTCGAAGACACGGTTGCGGCTCTGCCACGCCGCGAAATCCGGACTGATCACTCCGCCGCCTCCGACTGCGAAGCGCTCGGTGGCCCAAACCAGGCGCGAGGGGTCCCTGTAGGGCAATGGCCGCAGGAGGACCGCATCCAGCACCCCGAAAATCGCCGTATTGGCGCCAATGCCCAAGGCCAGCGTGAGCACCGTAACGACGGCAAATCCGGGGTTCCGGCCCATTTGCCGCAGTGCATATTTCAGATCATGAAGAATCGAAACAGCCAGCATCGTTCCGCGGCTTTCGCGGCAATCTTCTTTCACCTGTTCGTGCCCGCCGAACTCCAGGCGCGCTTCGCGCCGCGCCTCTTCCGCGGTCATGCCGGATCGGATCTTCGCGGCCACCAGAAGGTCGAAGTGATGTTCGAGCTCGGAGTCAAGCTCCCGGTCCATCCGCTTTGCGTGGAAAAGCCGCTGCATCCAGCTCATGGTCGTCACCCCTCGTTGAGAATGAGCGCTACGGCTTCGGTCAGCCGCGCCCAGTCCTCGGTTTCGCTTTTCAGATGGGCTCGCCCTTTGGCGGTAAGCTTGTAGAACTTCGCTCTCCTGCCCGACTCGGACTCGGCCCAATCGGCGGCGAGCAGCTTCCGGTATTCGAGCCGATGCAACGCGGGATAAAGAGAGCCCTGCTGGATTTGCAAAGCCTCGCGGGAGATCTGCTGGATCCGCTGGGCTATGGCGTAGCCGTGAATCGGACCGTGTGCGACGGTCCTCAGGATCAGCAGGTCCAGCGTGCCCTGGGGGAGATCGGATTTCGCCGGGGAGTTCATACCGTTCGCTTCTACATATACGCCAGAATATGTAGAAGCGCAAGGTATTTGTGATGGCGGGTCGTCCGGACGGTACGGGTTTCGCAGCCCGCGGAAAAAAGAGCGACGCCGGGACCTATTGCACCGCGGGATACCGCACAGGGGCTGAAGCCCGCATTCTCCTTGCGGCATTGGCGGTACGGCTGAACAGGCTGCGGAAAAACTCTCCGGGGCGGGGCTTTGTAACAGGGCATGACTTCAGTCGTGCCGAAAAATCGCCCGGTTTCATCGCGGGCTTTAGCCCCTGCGAGACCCCCGGCGACGCCATTCATCTCAGCTTCGCCCTTTTTCCGCGGCCTCTGAAGTTGCGCCCGGTTACAAGGCCGATGCGATGATTCGCTACACCTTGCTGTGCAGGCTGGGCCACTCGGGGCGGCGATGCTCGAGGAAAGACCGGATACCTTCCTTGAAATCCTCGGTCGAGCGCTGCGTGGCGTTGGCCAAAATCGCGTCCTCGATCTCCTCGTCCAGCCGGCGCCGCGCGTGCTTGGCCAGCAGACGCTTGACGGCCATCATGGCCTGCGGGCTGTTCTGAAGCAGTCCCTGCGCCAGCGCCTGCGCGCTCTGCAACAGGTCGTCGGCGGGCACAATCTGCGTCACCAGCCCCAGGTCCATCGCGTCCTGCGCCTTGATGATCTTGCCGGTAAGCAGCAGCTCGCGGGTGCGCTTCTCGCCGATCTGGCGAAGCAGAAACGATGCTACGATCGCCGGGACGAATCCGATGCGCACTTCGGTATAGCCGAACTTCGCCTCGGGCACGGCCAGCGTGAAGTCGGGAATCGTGGCCAGGCCCATGCCGCCGGCGATCGCCGGCCCGTTCACCGCGGCGATCACCGGCTTGGGAAAGTCGTAGAGCGTCCGCAGCACGTGCGCCACGTTCTCCGAGTCGCGGCGGTTTTCCTCATGGGTGTGGGCTTCCAGCGTCTTCAGGTGTTCGAGATCGAGCCCCGCGCAGAATGCCGGCCCGGCGCCGGTGAGGATCACCACGCCGCACTCGCAGTTCTCCGCGTCGTAGAGAGCCATGGCGAGCTCTTCGATCAGCTCCGGATTCAGCGCATTGCGCTTGTGCGGCCGATTGAGAGTGATGGTCTGGATGCCGCTTTCGGAATGGATGAGAAGATGCTTGAATCGCGACATGGAGCGCCTCCCCGGACGACTGAATACATTATCAGTTCCAGGGAGAATTCCGGAATGAACATCGCAGGAAGGCGGCTCGGCCGCATCTGCGCCGATTCGGATATCGATTCCGGAGGGTGGAATCCGGAGGACCTCCCTCAGTGCAGCACGCCGTTGCCTAGCGCCGTGCAGACCAGCAGGATCTGCGCAATGCCGAGGAAATGATAGAGCAGAACCTGCCCCGCCACGCCGCGCAAAGTGACCCGCCCTTTCAGAAACCTCTTGGCTGCAAACCCTTCGAACGGGAATTGGGCATAGAGCACGATCTGGGGCAAAAGCTGCTTCAGCTCGTCGCCCAGATGCAACTCGGGGCGCTCGGAAAGCGACACGAAGGGAAAGACCAGCCACATGCCCCAGGGCTTGAAATTCTCCAGCAGGTCTTTCATCATCGGCGCGCAAAGCGAGAGGCAGATTCCCAGGGCAATAGGCCAGGAACGGATCAGGCTATCGATGCGCTTGTTGCGCCGTTGTACCCTCTGCTGATCGTCGAGAAGAACCAGGCCCGTCGCGATTTCGGCGTCCATTCTCCGGGAGGTGTCGGTGACGCGGGACATGCCGGCGATCAACTCGTTCATAAAGCCTGACTCCCGCCAAGTGAGAAATTCCTAATATTGCAGGAATGGGGAAGAATGTAACTCCCACTTTGGCTCCGGATACTCCCACTTTCGGCATTGGATGCGCGGAAGTTCAGGGCGGAGAGGCGCCGATGCCCAAAACGGATTAAACTCTTGTAACCAGAATCCGGGAGCCAGGAAACGAAGCGGGCTCTTACAGCCCCAGCTCCCCCGCCCGTTTCTTCATCGCCTCAAGGCAGAAAGCGATGTGGGCGTCGAGATCGACCCCCAGTTCCGCCGCGCCCTGAATCACGTCCTCGCGGTTGACGCCGCGGGCGAAGGCCTTGTCCTTCATTTTTTTTCTTACGCCCGCAACCTCCACGTCGGCGATCGCCCTGGTAGGCTTGACCAGCGCACACGCGGTCAGAAATCCGGCCAGCTCGTCGCAGGCGAAGAGGGCCTTGTCGAGGTGCGTGACTCGCGGCACGCCGGAGTACTGGGCATGTCCAAGGATCGCGGTGCGCACTTCCGGCGGCCAGCCCAGCCGTTCCAGCTCGCGGACGCCGACAAACGGGTGTTCTTCCTTGGTGGGGTGCCGCTCGTAGTCGAAGTCATGAAGAAGCCCGGTAACGGTATAGAGCCGGACGAAATCGGCGCCGGCCTGGCCGCTCAGGCCCAGCCGTTCCGCCTCGGCCTCGCCGCTGGCGGTCAGACAGATTTCCACAGCCAGGGCGTGCTTGCGCAGGCTTTCGCTCTGGGTCCACCCGGTCAGCAGTTGCCACGCCTGCTCCCGTCCATAGGGGATTCCGCCATTTTCTTCGGCCATCGATTCGGCTCCTGATCCAGGAATATATCTCCCGGCCTGTTGACTCACATGGTTCGTGTTTTTGAGGCATTTCCAGGTTATTATGGGTTGTTCTTGGGATTGACACCAGGAATCTACTTGACAATTATGGTTCACTCCGTCGAAATTAGCACATATCGTGGTGCAGAAAGGCACCGCGGAGGGCTAGCTCTGGCGCTCCGCACGCAGCCGATGGCGACCACCCTAGTCAGCGTGGAGACACGCGAAGTCCTGCGTTGTGACCGTTGCAGCCTGGTGCAGTTTCGAACCATCAACTCCCTTTGCAGAAGATGCCGGCATCCGCTCGACCTGGAGGAGCGCATGCCTCTGGCGCCGCAACTGGTGGCGTCGCCGTTTGCCCAGGCCGCCGAGGCCGGACTGCAGGTTGCCGGGCAGGTGCGCGAGATTCGCCGCGCCCGTCACCTGAGCCAGCGGCAGCTCGCCAGTCGCATGCAGGTACCCCGGACCTACATCTCCAAGATTGAAAACGGCAAGGCGATTCCCACACTGGGTTCGCTCGAGCGGCTCGCCGCAGCCCTCGGCGTAGGCGTCTGCCACCTGGTGCGCGATGCCCGCAGCCGCCGCGAGGAAGAAGTGGCCGCCATCCTCGCCGACCCGTTTCTGGCCGAGATTGCCGCCCTGCTGCCGCGCCTGGATTCGTTGCATCGGACGCTGGTTTATGGCCAGGTGCGCGACATCGCCACCGGGCGCCGCCGCACGGCGTAGGCGAGAGCCGCTTGCAGACCGGCGGCGAGCGGCAAAGCCCGGGCCGCAGTTCGCCCGTGGCCCTGCGCCCGCGGCGCCACGCCGCCGAACGCAGGTGTGATTGCGACGCATCGGCGCATGTGCTAGGGTCGATGTTGCCGCACTTTGTATTCCGGTCGTCAGCGAAGGCTCGCCGGGCGAGGATGGTG
Source organism: Acidobacteriaceae bacterium (assembly GCA_030039035.1). GTDB lineage: Bacteria > Acidobacteriota > Terriglobia > Terriglobales > Acidobacteriaceae > Telmatobacter. The sequence goes on from JASHQQ010000208.1 coordinate 15,189, forward strand.
GCGGATCCGGGCGCCCGTCCGGAGCCGTATTGGCATTGAGTACAGCAGTTCTCGAGATAGTTCAGGGCGAAAAGGGGTCGCCAGGCGGCTTTTTTCCCTCGGGAAAAAGCCGCCTTGAAACGAACTCAAAACGCCTCATGGTATTTCGGGGAACGCTCCAGGGGCGAGTTTGTTGGTTCTCACTGACAGTCTGCGCGTCGATGAGCTCTCGGCCGAGGAGCGCGCGATCTACGCCACGCTGAAGCCGGAGCGGATTCCCGAGCACGTGGCCATCATCATGGACGGCAACGGCCGCTGGGCCGGCCGCCGCTCGCTCAAGCGCTTCTTCGGACACCAGCAGGGAGCCAGAAGCGTGCAACTGGTCACCGAGACCGCCTCGCGCATCGGCCTGCCCTGGCTCACCCTGTACGCATTCTCGCTGGAAAACAATCTTCGCCGACCGCGCGCGGAGGTCAACTTCCTCATGCGCCTCCTCAGGAGCTATCTGGAGAGCAACCTGCAGCGCATGATGGACAACAACGTGCGCATCCGCTACATCGGGCGCACGCACGAGCTACCACCGGAAGTCCAGGACAAGATGCGCTGGGCCGCCGACGCTACCGCGCGCAACACCGGCACCACGCTGACGCTGGCCCTGAACTACGGCAGCCGCTCGGAGATGGTCGACGCCTTTCGCGCGTTGCAGGCCGAAATCAAGGCGGGGCAGATCAGCGCCGATCGCATCTGCGAGGAGGATATCCATCGCCATCTCTATACCGCGCACATGCCCGATCCCGATCTGCTCATCCGCACTTCGGGCGAGATGCGCGTCTCGAACTACCTCTTGTGGCAGATCGCGTATTCCGAGATCTACATCACCGACCGGCTCTGGCCGGACTTCCGCGGCATTCATCTGCTCGAGGCGATCGCCGACTTCCAGCGCCGCGAGCGCCGCTACGGCGGCCTGAGCGAGAGCGTGGGCGAAGTGGAAGAAGATCCCGATCAGATTCGGATCGCGGCCGGATGAGGCGCACGCCGCGCCGGCTTCAGAGAATCGACGAATTGAAATCCGCGATGAACTGGATGCCTGGAACATCCAGCTTCGCGAGTTGCTTGTCGCCGGTGAGAAAGAGATCGATCCCGGCCGATGCGGCGCACGCGAGATGGATGGAATCGGCAATCTTGAGCTTCAGCCGTCCGCGCAGAAGGCTGAATGGCTGCACCGCCCCCGCGTCGAATGGTAGAAATCGAAAGCCGATTTCATTGAGCGTCTCGCGCACCGCCGTCGCCTTGATTGGTTGGTCGAATCGTTCCACCCCAGCCATGACCTCGCCCACAGCCAGGTAGCTCGTATACAGGGCGTCGCTCCGCGTGCGAGAGCGCGCCAAAAGAGCATCTGCTCGTGGCCGGAAGGCAGGATTGCCTTCGAGCAGGTATATCAGGAGCATGGTGTCCCAATAGACCCGGCTCATTTCTCATCGTCCTCATTTTCCGACCGTACCCATCGCAGAAACGCCTCTCCGCCGCCAAACGCGGCAAACTCGTCCTTCATCAGACCAAAGATCTTTCCAGTCATCCGGTGCGCCCATTCCTCGGGGGTTTCTCCGGGGGGAGGAACGATGGATTGGGTTCCGGGAGTGCGCCCGCCAGTCGACCCGCTGGTTCCGGCGACCCGATAATGAACCACGACCGTCGAACTTGTCCCGGACGGCGGCCCATCCACGCCTTCAATCTCCAGGTCATTTGCCCGCAGGAACTTTTCAGCCTGGATTGCAGAACAAATCTGGTGCCAGTTCTTGTCGGGAAATCCCATTGGCCGCAAATCGTCCATCAAGTCCCGAGCGGCCACTGAGACCCGGGTTTTCCCTGCTCGAATCGCAGGCTCGACATATTTATTCCGTGCGACTGAGCGTACCTGATCGCTCAATCCAAAATTGATTCTGCTTCCCTTTCCTGGCGCTCCCATTCCTTGCACTCCTCTGCGGTGCTGATCTCAGCGTACCATAAATAGATATTGTATAAATGAACACTTTATCTGTTCAGGGATCGGAAGGACAACGAGCGAGCAAGTTCAATTCCGCACCCTTTTCGATCTGCCCGTGCAGTGTATCCTCAACCGTGGAATGAAACGCGTCCTCACCGCCCTCGTTCTGATTCCGCTGGTGTTGTTCCTCGTCTTTCTGGGGCCCGGGTGGGATGGCGTCTTCACGCTCTTTACCGCAGGCATTGCCATGCTGGCAGCCTGGGAGTATCTGGGCCTGACGACGCACATCGGAGCCAATCCGCCGCGGCTGGCGGTCATTCTTGCCATCCTGCTGCTCTTCGGATCGCGCATCTTCGCCGACAGCTTCGACGTGCTGCGTCAGACCGAGGTGGTTTTCGGCTTCCTCGCGCTCGCATTGCTGGTCTTCTGCACCTGTCGATCACCCGTGGAACGGATGTTGGCCGACGCCTCGGCGTCGATCTTCTGCCTTTTCTACCTCGGATTGACACTTCTCACGCTTCCGTCCCTGAAGCAGGATCCCGAAGGCAGCGGCGCATCGCTGCTAACGTTTTTGTTTTGTGTCGTCTGGGCAGGGGACATCGCCGCGCTCTACGTGGGCCGAGCCTGGGGACGTCGAAAGCTGGCGCCAACCCTGAGCCCCAACAAGACGTGGGAAGGAGCGATTGCCTCGGTTGCCGGCAGCCTGCTGATCACCGCTGGCCTGCTGGCGCTGGCGGAGCAGTTGCCCAGGCTGAATGTCACCCGGCTCACGTTTTCCGGCGAGAACTGGTACTGGTACATGATGGCGGTGATTCTGAACGTTGCCGCACAGGTGGGCGATCTGGCCGAGTCGGCGCTGAAACGCTCGGCCGGTGTCAAGGATTCCGGATCGCTGCTGCCCGGCCATGGAGGCGTTCTCGATCGCGTCGACGCACTGCTGCTGGCCGCTCCGGTGCTGTGGTACGCTCAGATCGTTCGCCAGCGATTCTAGCTATCAGCTCTCGGCTTTCAGCGATCAGCTCCCAGGCGATCCGGATCATGGCGCTGATGTACGGCGCTTCACGTCTGACTTCGCTCCGGGATGTCCTTCCTTCGGACTTCGCGGGAAAGCGACAGGCTGAAGGCTGGAGGCTGAGAGCTGAAAGCTCAAACTTGCTGGAGCTCATTTGAAGCGACTGACAATCCTCGGCTCCACGGGTTCCATCGGACAAAGCACCCTTTCCATCGTCGAACAATTTCCCGAGCGCTTCGAAGTGGCTGCTCTGGCTGCCGGCCGAAATGTGGAGTCGGCGTTTGCCCAGGCAGTTCGATGGCGGCCGCAATTGGTTTCTCTGGCCACCGAGGAGCTGGCAGATCGGCTTTCGACGCGGTTGAAGGGTGCCGGAGTTACGGAAGTCCAGGTAACATGCGGGACCAAAGGAACGGTCGACTGCGCCACTCTGCCTTCCGCCGATTTCGTCGTCTCCGCCATTGTCGGTGTCTCTGGGCTGGAAGCGACCCACGCGGCTATCCTTGCCGGCAAACCGGTTGGCCTCGCCAACAAAGAGTGCATGGTGGCTGCGGGCGAGATCCTCACGCGTGCGGCCCGCGAGCGCAATGTGCCGCTGCTGCCCATCGACAGCGAGCACAATGCCGTTCATCAGTGCCTTCGCGTCGGCGCCCGTAACGAAGTCAAAACGATCTGGCTGACGGCCTCCGGCGGGCCGTTTCGCCAGCTTCCCGTCGAGCAGTTTGCCTCGATCACGCCCGAGCAGGCGCTGAAGCACCCGACTTGGGTGATGGGCCGCCGCATCACCATCGATTCGGCCACGCTGCTGAACAAGGGCCTCGAGGTCATCGAGGCCTGCCGGCTCTTCGACGTCCGCCCCAGCCAGGTGCGCGTGACGGTACACCCGCAATCGACGATTCACTCGCTGGTCGAGTTCATCGACGGTTCCATTCTGGCGCAGATCTCGGTCACCGATATGCGCCTGCCCATTCTCTACGCGCTGGCTTATCCCGAAAGGCCTGCGTCCACGCTCACCTTCGATCTGGCCGCGCTGCGGCAGCTCGACTTCGAACAGCCCGATTTCGAGCGTTTCACCTGCCTGCGGCTGGCTTTCGAGGCCGCGGAAGTCGGTGGGGTCCACCCCATTGCCCTCAACGCGGCCGACGAGGTGGCCGTCGACGCATTTCTCGACCGGCAAATCTCTTTCACAGGAATCCCGGATACAATTGAACAGGTACTGGCGTCCACGCCGGAGGCACACCCGACCACGATCCCGGAGGTGCTCGCCGCAGACCGCGTGGCGCGTCAAACGGCTCGGGAGCTGGTGGCGCGGGCCGCGCAGGGAAGATAGCAAAACATAAGAAGAGGAAACCTGTTCCGCACCTATGCACGAGTTTCTGATTTCGACCGCCGCCTTCATTGTTCTGCTGGGCATCATGGTCGTCGTCCACGAATTTGGCCACTTTGCGGTCGCCAAGCTGTGCGGCGTGCGCGTCGAGGCCTTTTCGGTCGGCTTTGGCCCGAGGCTCTTCGGCATCAAGTATGGCGATACCGACTACAAGGTCTGCTTGCTGCCGCTGGGCGGCTACGTGAAGATGACCGGCGAAACTCCCGACGCAGGCGTTGCCGCGGGAGTCGAAGAAACCGATCCGGCGCTCGCCAACGATCCTGGCGCCTTCACTTCGCATCCGCGCTGGCAGCGAATGCTGATCGGCCTGGCCGGGCCGGTGGCCAACTTCATCCTGGCCTTTGTCGCCATGGCGTGCTACTTCGCCTGGATCAACGAATCTCCGGCATTTGAAGTACCGGACACGCGCGTCGAATGGGTGGCGCCGGGTTCGCAGGCCGCGACCGCCGGCCTTCAGTCCGGCGATGTGATTCGTGAATTCGCCGGTTCGGGCAACCCGAGCTGGTACATGATCGACGCGCGCGCCAGCCTCAACCTGAACGAAACCGTGCCGGTGGACGTGGATCGCGACGGCAAGTTGCTGCACCTGTCGCTGTATCTTCCCTCGGAGTCTCATTCCGACGAGTTCGACGTTTCGGATATCGGCCTGTATCCGCAGCAAGTGTCCGGCCCCATCGACGTCGCGGCCGTGGTGCAAGACGCGCCCGCCGCGCAGGCCGGCTTGCAGCCCGGCGACGCCATCGAGTCCGTCGATGGCCATGCCTTCCATACCGTGCCTGTGCTCCTGGCCTATCTGCAGGCCGGAAAGGGCAAACCCATTTCGGTGGTAGTGATGCGCAAAGGGCAGATCCTGCCGCCCCTTGTGATGCATCCCGTGCATTCCTCCGCTCAGCTTGGTTCGGGTTGGAAGCTCGGCTTCGAGGCCGTTCCGCCGCCGATGCGCGACGAGCCGCTGCCCTTCGGCAGGGCGCTGGCCAAGTCGAATTCGTTTTGCGGCGACAGCTCGACGCTGATTCTCGATGTGCTGAGGGGCATCTTCACGCACCGGGTTTCCATCTCGCAGCTCACGGGTCCGGTCGGCATCGCGCGCATGGCCGGCGAAGCGGTTCAGATGAAAGGGTGGTATCCCAGTTTCGCGCTGGCGTCGGAGATCAGCCTCAACCTCGGCATCCTGAACCTGCTTCCGTTTCCGATTCTCGATGGCGGCCTCATTCTGCTTCTGGCCATCGAGAGCGGAATCCGCCGCGACATCAACACGCTGGTCAAGGAGCGCATCTACCAGGCCGCATTTGTCATGCTGGTAGCCTTCGCCGCGTTTATCATCTTCAACGACATCACCAAGCTGAACGCCCACTGACGTTCTTGCTTGTGGAGCACGCCGGATGCACGTAACGACGTCGGCGCGGGTGCGCTATGCCGAAACCGACCAGATGGGCATCGTCTACTACGCGAACTTCTTCGTCTGGTTCGAGATTGGCCGTGTGGAGCTGCTGCGATCTCTTGGCCTGACCTACAACGAGATGGAAACCGAACACCGCTGCATTCTGCCGGTGGTCGAAGCCAACTGCCGCTATCGCGCTCCGGCGCGATACGACGACGAGATCCTCATTGAAACGCAGCCGATCCTCCTGCGCCAGCATGTGATCAAATTCGCTTACCGCGTGCTGCGCAAAGAGTCCAATGGCGCAGAGCCGACGCTTCTGGCCGAGGGCGAGACCGCGCACGTGGTTTGCGACGAAAACCTGAACAAGAGAGATATTCCCGAGCGGTATGCGGTCGCACTGCGTTCGATGATGTAACGCGCGCTTCCGCGCTGCTTCACCACTTGGCTTAAATCGTCCGGAGGTCCCGCATGTTCCGGCTCCTTCGCCACGCCTTCCGCCAACTCCGGCAAAGCCCCGGCTTCGCCGCAACCGCGATCCTTACGCTGACGGTTGGCATCGGCGCCACGGTCGCCATCTTCGCGATCCTCGATGCGGTGTTGCTGGAGCCTTTGCCGTTTCCGCAGCCCGACCGGCTGGTCGCCGTCGAATCGCAGCCGGATCGCGTGGCTTCCATCCCCACCATGCAGGACTACGAGTCGCGTTCGACCAGCTTCGCGAGCCTTGCTGCTTATCGCGACTGGTCACCGGAGCGAAAAGGCGCGGACGCCCTGGCCGCCCGGCGAATCCTCGTCGCGAGCCAGGACTTCTTCGCAACGCTTGGCGTTCGATTCGCGCTGGGCGCGAACTGGGCCGTCACCGGCAACGAGAAGGACTGCAGTCTGCAGGCGATTGTCAGCGGTGCGTTCTGGAATCGCATCGGCGGGGGATCGGAGCTGGGGAATAGATCGCTGAATCTGGACAACCGGACTTTTCGCGTTGCCGGCGTACTTCCGGTCGAGCAGGAGATCGAAGGCTCCGGCGAGCTCAATCGGCCCGAGGTCTTCGTGCCGGTGGGCTGCGATACGCAGGTCCACCCGGCCGAGCGCGGCGACTGGGACTTCAATCTCATCGGAAGGCTGCGTCCGGGCGTGACGCTGGAGCAAGCGAACGCCGATCTGGCGCGCGTGGACCAGACGCTCCAGAAGGACTATCCGGATGACTACCCGGCCTACAATGCCGCGTTTCACAGACCAACCCTTGTCTTTCCCTATATCGAGCTGTTAGTCGGAACGGATGCCCGATCCGGGCTGCTGATGACTTTTGCCGCTTGCGGGCTCCTGCTTCTTATCGCGTGCAGCAACCTGGGCAATCTGCTGCTGGCGCGCACCACGCGCCGGCGCGGCGAATTCGCTACGCGAACCACGCTGGGCGCGGCGCCCCGGCATCTGCTCGCCCAACTGGTCTCCGAGAACGGACTGATCGTCGCGCTTGGCGCGGGAGGCGGCGTCGTCCTGGCCCTGCTGGTTTTGAAGCTCGTAAAGGCTTCCGCGCCCATCCACATGCCGCGGCTCGCGCACGCGAGCCTCCATCCGGCGATTCTCGCGTTCATCGTCCTGCTCTGTGCAAGCGTCGTCTTCCTGCTTACGGTTTTGCCGGCAGGGCGAGCGATCCGGCCCGGGTTGCTCGGTGACCTGCAGGTTGCCGGGCGCAGCACCTCATCGCGAAGTCTGCGCATCGCCGGCCGGCTGCTCGTGATCGCGCAGATCAGTCTCACCCTGGTGCTGCTGGCCTGCGCCGGCTGGATGATCGGCGGCGTCTGTCTGCTCCTGCATCAGCCGCTCGGCTTCGCGCCCGGTCACCTGTTCATGGCCGAGGTGTGGACCGGCTCGCGCGCATTGACGCCGGAGCAGACGACACAGGCCGAACTCGAGCTGGAGCAGATGGCCGCGAGCTTGGGCGCGCTTCCGGGAGTGAACTCCGCCACAATCACAGATCATCCACCGCTCGGCCACGCCGTCAATCGCTACGACTTCTGCTCCGACGTGCATCCGGAGCAATGCGCGCGGCAGGTAACCATCAATCCGGATTCCTATGCGGTAACTCCCGGCTACTTCGCGACCGTTGGACAAACGCTGCTGGCGGGACGCGATTTCACTGCTGCGGACGATGCCCGCGACCACGTCGTGATCGTGAACCAGGTGCTGGCGGCGCGCGAGTGGCCGGGACAGAGCGCGCTCGGCCATCGTATTCACACGGGCGAGATCCACATTCCGGAAGGGCAAAGCTGGGCCACGGTCGTCGGCGTCGTGGGCAACGTGCACAGCTACGATCTGGTTTCCCCGCCTGGGCCAGACCTCTACGTGCCACGCAGCGAGAATCCCGGCGATTCCGGCGCCCTCCTTCTCGAGGTGAGCGGCGACCCGGCAGCTCTCCGGCAGACGGTGAGGAACCGGTTGAAAGAGCAGTTTCCGTCGGCCCGGGTTCTTAAAACTGAGACGATGGGCGAGGAGATGGCCAGCGAAGTGGTGTTGCGCGTCTTCCTGATGCGCGTGACCATGGCGTTCGGAGCGATCGCCCTGTTTCTTTCGATCCTGGGAACCTATGGCCTGCTTGCCTATGAAGTCTCGCTGCGCGAGAAGGAGATCGGCATCCGGCTGGCGCTCGGTTCCTCGCGTCAGCGCGTGGTCGGTCTGCTGCTCCGCGAGGAGGGTGTTTGGCTGGCATGCGGCACGCTGTTGGGGCTGGCTTGTGCCGCGGTCGCGGGATACGCACTGAGGTCGCGCTTCTACGGCGCGCATTCCACGTCGGGGATGGTCCTGGCCGGATCCGCCGTGCTGCTCTTCGCTCCGGCGCTGCTGGCCATCGCGCTGCCGGCGCACCGCGCGGCGCTGCAGGATCCGGCGCAGACGCTGCGAAGGGAATAATGTAGAAGCGCTGAGGCTCAGGCTGACTCCGAACGGTCCAAATCCTCCACCTCTCGTTTCAACCGAGAAAGTTCGCGGCGAGACATTCTCCACTTTTTGCCCGTCGTATCCCACACGAACACCTGTTTGGTACGTTCGTCCAGGATCGAAAGGTCCTCGGTATATTCAGTGGCAAATTCGCCTTCCTTCAGCATTTTGGGCAGAGATCTTGGCATGTAAACGAAGTGGTCATGCCCTGACTTTTTCTTGTCACTCTTGATCGCCCGATTCAAAACCAAAACCGGACGCCTGCCGGTGTTAGTGACAGTCAGGATAAAGTTCGGTGCGGCCTGGCTCACATTCAGGTCCTTTGCCAGGCCTTGCGAAAAGGCGAACGCCTTTCCTTGGCTCTTTACTGGTTGGCCAATCATGCCTGAAAGCTCGATCCTCGCTCTATCATGCGAGTCTCGACAGATGTTCCAGCCAAGTACAAGTGAGGAAAGGAAGGCCCCATATATTGCCAGTATGCTTGTCAAGTCCGAAGCCATAGGTCCCCATTGCGATGCAGGATGCGGACGGGCGACCGAAACTCAAGAAGCTAATCGGCACCGATCAGATTCGCCGCAGGCCGGTCATTTCTCTCTCGCCACCACAAAATCCGGCACCCAGAGCAGCGCCCGCTTGAACTCCGAATCAGTGAATCCGGCGATCGCCTGGCGCGCCTGCTCCGCGTAGCGATCGGCGGCGGCCATGGCGTATTCCACCGAGCCGTTGCGCGCCAGGATTTGCTGGATTTCGGCCCGGCAGGCATTGTCGAAGCTGCAATCGTCGAGAACGCGCCGGATGGTGCGCCGGTCGGCGGCCGTGCCATGCGCGAAGGAGTGAATCACCGCCATCGTCGCCTTGCCTTCGCGCAGATCGCTGGCGACGGGCTTGCCCAGCACCTCTTCTGTCGCTGTCAGGTCGAGCACGTCGTCGACGATCTGGAAGGCCAGGCCCACGGCGCGGCCATAGGCTCCCAGGTTTGCTTCCTGGGACTCGGTCGCGTCGGCCAGCACCGCGCCCAGCCGCATCGAGACCGAAAACAGGCAAGCCGTCTTGCGGTAGATGAGGTCGTAGTACTCGGCTTCCGAGACGGCTTTGCCGAGCTTCTGGATTTGCAGCAGCTCGCCTTCGACCATTTGCTGCGTAAGCCCGATGAGCAGGTCGAGGACCCGGAAGTTGCGCTCCTCCAGCGCCACCCTGAAGGCCTGCATGTAGAGCCAGTCGCCGGCCAGCACGCACTTCTCGTTACCCCACGTCGTGTTCGCCGAGGGCCGGCCGCGGCGCGTGTCGGCGCCATCGATGATGTCGTCGTGAACCAGCGTCGCCGTGTGCACGAGCTCGACCACGGCGCCCAGGCGGATGGCGCCGAATCCCGAATACCCCAGCAGGTGCGCCGACAGCAAAAGCAGCGACGGCCGGATGCGCTTGCCTCCGCCTTCGCGCAAGTATTCGGCAATCTCGGTAATCGTGTCGACGGTTGAGGCGGCGTCGCGGCCCAGTTCCTGCTCCACCGCGACAAGATCGTCGCGCAGCAGATCGAAGACCTCTCTCGCCGTCGCTATCGCCAGTGTGCTCAAGGTCCTCCGGTGCCGGGGATCGCCCCGCGATTCTGCTGCGAATCACCGATATGCGTGGTTGTGGCTCCCGCCTCCAATCGCCAACGAATTCGATGGCGACCGCTAGAACGTACGATAGTTTGTGAACTGCAGATCGAGGCCCAGGTCCTTGCCGCGGAGCAGGGCGATGATCTCCTGCAGGATGTCGCGATCCTTGCTGCTGATCCGCACCGAGTCGCCCTGGATGCTGACCTGCGCCTTCTTCTTCGAGTCTTTCACAATGCGAACGATCTCTTTCGCCTTTTCCGCCGGAATGCCCTGCTGCAACGCGATCTTCTGCCGCACGCTCTGGCCTGCCGCAGGTTCCATCTTGCCATAGGTAAGATTCTTGAGCGACACGCCCCGTTTCACCAGCTTCTGGCCGAGGATCTCCTTGACCGCCTCCAGCTTGTATTCGTTGGCCGAAGCCAGTTGGATGGCGTCGTTGCCCTCGAGATGAACCTCCGAGTGCGAGTCCTTGAGGTCGAACCGCTGGCGAATCTCCTTCATGGCCTGGTCGATGGCGTTGCGGACCTCCTGGATATCGACCTTGCTCACAATATCGAACGAATTGTCCTGCGCCATGGTCTTCTCCGTGCCTGCCCTCTCGCAGGTCTTGCGACGGCAACTTCTTTAGTTTCCCACGTCAGGGGGAAGGCGAAACAGCCGGAAGAAGTTTTTCGTGGTCGCGGCGGCGATTTCCTGGTCCGGGACGCCCAGCAGGCCGGCCAGCACGTGGGCCGTCTGTGCCACCCAGGCCGGCTCATTGCGCCTGCCGCGACTTGAAGCCGGCGCCAGCCATGGCGCGTCGGTTTCGACCAGAATGCCGTCCAGCGGCATGCGCGCGGCCACGTCGCGAAGGGGCTGCGCTTTGGGGTAGGTCAGGTTGCCGGCGAACGAAACCAGAAAACCGAGATCGAGCGAGCGCCGCGCCTGTTCCCATTCGCCGCCAAAACAATGCATCACGCCGCCCAATCCCGTGCCGCGCCAATGCTGTTCCAAAACGAGGAAAAGATCGTCCCAGGCATCCGTGGTTCCTTCTTTGGCCCGGCAGTGGATGAGAATGGGCCGCCCGCGCGCCGCGGCGATCTCAAGCTGCGCGATCAGGCCCTTGCGCTGGACGTTATGCGGCGCGCCTTCGTGGTAGTAGTCGAATCCGATCTCGCCGCAGGCAATCACCTCCGGTTCGGCCAGAAGGCGGTCGAGCTTTGCCAGAGCCGCATCGTCGGCTTCGTCTGTCGCGTGGGGATAAATCCCGGCGCTGGCGTAGAGCTTCGGTATGCCCGGCTGGCCGTTGTACTGACGGCAAAGATCGAGCGCCTGGTGCATCTCCGCCGGTCCCTCGCCGATGCCGATGGCCAGCACCGCTCCCACGCCGGCAGCCTGGGTGCGGGCCAGCATTTCGGCGCGGTCGCCGTCATAGCGATGGCTGTCGAGGTGGGCGTGGGAGTCGATGAGCATCTGCGAGAGACTACTTCAGCCTTGCCCCCAGCGGCACATCTTCAAGGAACCCGGCCAGCACCGGCGCGCCGTCGGGCAACGACGCAGCCAGCAGCATTCCGTTCGATTCCAGGCCGCGCATCTTGCGCGGGGCCAGGTTGGCCACGATGACGATCTTGCGGCCGATCAGCTTCTCCGGCTCGTATTGCTGCGCGATGCCGGCCAGAATCTGCCGCTTCTCGTAGCCCAGATCGATCTCGAGACGCAACAGCTTGTCGGCCTTGGGAACGCGCTCGGCCACGAGCACCTGGGCCACGCGGAGATCGACCTTTGCAAAATCGTCGATGCTGATCTTGGCGTCGGCGGCCGCCGGTTGCGCGGCGGGTTCGCGGACGGCTTGCGCAGGGTGGAGGGGTTTGCCGGAAGGCGCATCGGCCGGCGTGGTGCTCGGCCGGCTGCTGGCGAACTCCGCCGGAACCTGGTGGACTTTCGCCGTCGGCAGCGGTTGGTCGGCGTCGAGAGGGGCGCTGGTGGTTGGCGTGAGCGCCGCGCCTCCGGCTTCGTTCTCACGGCCCGGTGCCGTCACCGCGGCCACCGAAGGCGATGCCGTAGGAGGCGCCGGCACGACAGGACCGACGGAGCGGGAGGGCGCGCTTTCCGCCTTGCTGGCAGCTTCAATGGCGCTGCGGTTGTTCTCTTCCTCAAGTTTTTGCATACGCTCGATTGCGTCCTGTTCCACGCGGGGAAACAGCGGCGCCGGTTCGCCGAAGCGGGTTCCGGCCGTGAGTCCGCCCCACGCGAGATCGATCAGGAATCCCGTCCTTGCCGCATCCTGTATGTCGCCCAGTCCAAGCTGCCGCCAAACCTTCGATGCGGATTCCGGCAGTATGGGATACACAAGCGCGGTAACGACGCGAATGGCCTCGGCGGCGTTGGCCAGCACGCGCGCCTGGATCGCCGCGTGATCGGCTTCGGAGCGGTCCGCGGGCTTCTTCCACGGCGCGTTCGCGGTCAGGTACCCGTCGGTCTCAGCCACAAAGCTCCAAACTGCTTTCAGCGCATCGGAGAAATTCAACGCATCGAACGCGGGCGCAAACCCGGCGATCGCCCGCGCGGCATTTTCGCGCAGCGCGGCTTCGGCTTCTGACCCGCCGCCGGTCTCCGGCGCCACTCCGCCGAAATACTTGTGCACCATGTTCACCACGCGGCTCACCAGGTTGCCGTAGCCGTTGGCCAGGTCGCCGTTGTAGCGCTGCACCAGCGCGTCGAAGCTGAAGTTGCCGTCCTGGCCGAAGGGAATCTCGCGCAGCAGGAAGTAGCGCAGCGCGTCTGCGCCCAGCACCTCCTGCACCGTCTCGGCGCGCACAATGTTGCCGCGCGACTTCGACATCTTGCCCTGGTCGAAGAGCAGCCATCCATTGGCTTTGACCGATCGCGGCGGCGCAATGCCCGCGGCCATCAGATACGCCGGCCAGTACACGCAGTGAAAGCGCGTGATCTCCTTGCCTACGAGATGAATGTCTGCGGGCCAGAACTTCGCGAAGCGCGCCCGATCCGCTGGCTCGTCCGATCCGTATCCCAATGCCGTGATGTAATTCACCAGCGCGTCGAGCCAGACGTAGATCACGTGTTTCTCATCGCCCGGGACGGGAATGCCCCACGCAACGCTGGTGCGGCTCACCGACAAATCCTTCAAGCCGCCGCGCACGAATGAAATCACCTCGCGCCGCGTGGACTCCGGCGCCATGAAATCCGGGTTCGCTTCGTAAAACTCGAGCAACTTGCGCTCGAAGGCCGAGAGTTTGAAGAAATAGTTCTCCTCGCTCACCGTTTCGGTAAGCCGGCCGCAATCGGGGCACAGCGTGCCGGGCGGGCCTTCCACGTAGGCCTCGTCGAAAATGCAGTACTGCCCCGAATACCAGCCCTTGTAAATGAAACCCTTGTCGCGCAGCGTGGCAAAGAGCTGCTGCACGCCGCGCTTGTGCCGCGGCTCGCTGGTGCGGATGAAGTCGTCGTATCGGATGCCCAGCCGGTCCCACAACGCGCGAAACTCGCCTGCTATGGCCGTGGCGAACTCCTGCGGCGAGCGCCCGGCCTGCCTGGCCGAGCGCTCGATCTTTTCGCCGTGCTCGTCGGTTCCGGTCAAAAACCAGGTGTCGATTCCCAGAGCGCGCTTGCGCCGCGCGATCGCGTCGCACACGATCGTCGAATAGGCGTGGCCGAGGTGCGGCCGCGCGTTCACGTAGTAGATCGGCGTGGTCAGATAGAAGCGTTCGGCGCTGGAGTCGTTCGTGGGCATTTGCGCGGCATTGCTTTGGGAGCCGCGTTCGGGGCGAACTCGCTGGCAATCTTCCTTTTATCTTAGGGTGAGGCGCCGGGAGCGTCAAACCTGCGGCACATCGTGGCTCTGTTAGAATCGCCCTTGAAAATCAGGGTTTTCTGAGGCCTGTTCCCTTGTATTTGGAAACGCAGAAACACTTCGAGGCGCGAATCCGGAGCCTGTTGGAGGAGCGATACGATCTTCGTGTCGACTCGGTCCCGAGCGGAACTCCGCCCGATCTCAAATTCGGCGAACTGGCTACTCCGATTGCCTTCGAGCTGGCGCGAAAGCTGCGCAAGGCGCCGAAGATCATCGCCCAGGAGATCGCCGAAGCGCTGGCCGGGCTCGAGGGTTTCGCAAAATTCGAGGTCGCCGGCGCGGGCTACATCAATGCGTATCTCGACCGCCCTGCAAGCGTGCGCGCAACGGCAACCCCGCGCCCGGCAACGCCGCCCGAAAGCCCGTTCCATGCAATGGTCGAGCACACCAGCATCAATCCCAACAAGGCCGCGCACATTGGCCATCTACGCAACGCCATTCTCGGCGATACGTTCGTGCGCCTGCTGCGCGCCGCCGGACAAACCGTCACCGTGCAGAATTACATCGACAACACAGGCGTGCAGGTGGCCGATGTGGTCGTCGGCTTCCGGCACCTCGAGGGCAAATCGCTTGCCGATGTTCGCGCGCTGATTGATCAATCGCTGAATAGAGAGATGAGTCGGGGCACCAAGACTCCTGCCGATAATCGCGATGCTTTGAAAGGGCGCGACTTCAGTCGTGCCATGAGCGAAACCCAATTGCCCGGGGCTTCAGCCCCTGCGGCTCTTCGACCGTTTGATTACTACTGCTGGGATCTTTACGCGCGTGTCTCGCAATGGTACGACCATGGCGCCGACGACGAGAAAGCAGCGCGCAAGAAACTGCGCCTCGACACGCTGCGCGAGATCGAGCATGGAGAGAATGAGACCGCCGAAATGGCCGAGCTCATCTCGACCGCCGTCCTGCGCCGTCATCTGGAAACCATGCAGCGGCTCGGCATCGAGTACGATTTTCTGCCGCGCGAGAGCGAAATCCTGCACCTCAAATTCTGGGAGGCGGCCTTCGAGCAGTTGAAGCGGAAAAGCGTTCTCTACTTCGAGACGGAAGGCAAGAACAAAGGCTGCTGGGTGATGCGCCGCTCCGGATCGGAAGCCGCGCAGGGCGAAGTCGACGAAGACGCGAAAGTCATCGTGCGCTCCAATGGCACCGTAACGTATGTCGGCAAGGACATCGCGTATCACCTTTGGAAATTCGGCCTGCTGGGGCGCGACTTCGGCTACAAGCCGTTCTTCCGGTACCCGGACCACGAGTGCTGGATTTCGGCCGGACGCGGCGAGGAGCCGCATCCGCGGTTCGGAAGCGCCAGCGCGATCTACAACGTCATCGACGTGCGCCAGACCGATCCTCAAGCCAATCTGGTCCAGGCTCTGCGCGGCATGGGATACACCGGCCAGGCCGACCACTGCATCCATTTCGGCTACGAGAAGGTCGCTCTCACGCCGCGCTGTGCGCTCGAGTTGGGCTTTGAAGTTGCGGACGAGGATCTGAACAGCCCGTACATTCTCGTCAGCGGCCGCAAGGGCTTCGGCGTCAAGGCCGACGACCTGATCGACAAGCTCATGGCCGCCACGCGCGCCGAAGTGGACGCGCGCCAGACCGGGGCCTCCGCCGGGCGACAGCGCATCGCCTGGCAGATCGCCGTCGGAGCGCTGCGCTACTTCATGCTCAAGTTCACGCGCAATTCGGTCATCGCCTTCGACTTCAGGGATGCGCTCAGCTTCGAGGGCGAGACCGGCCCGTACATTCAATACGCGGTCGTGCGCATCCGCAACATCTTCCGAAAGGCGGGGCTGGCGGAGTCAGCGGCGTTAGCGGAGTTCGCAAACCTGTCCGCGCCGGATCTGGAAAGCTTTCTTTGCGGCGAAGAGAACGAGGATATCTGGACGCTTTGGCTGCGTTGCGCGCGCCGCTCGCAGGTGCTGGAGCAGTGCATCGCCACCTCGGAGCCGGCGCATCTTGCCAAACACGCCTTCCAGTTGGCGCAGGAGTTCAACAACTTTTATCACAAGCACCACATCCTCACCGAAGAGATTCCGGCGCGGAAGACTTTCCTGCTGGCCACAGCCGCTGTCGCCCTGCGGGAGCTGATCGAATCGCTGGCCTTGCTGGGCATCGGGAGCCCGGAGGCGATGTGAATCGCGAAAAAGAGCAAGGCTGGCTTTTGCAGGCAGTCGCGATCCCACCCGTTCGCCAAAGCCGGACGAAAAGGATGGGACAACCCTGGATCAGGTAGTGCTACGCGGCGTGAGTGGGATGCGCCGCCGCCGATTCGACGATTTCTGTGAGCGCCTCTGCTGCGGCAACGCAATCGCCGCGGCTCACATCGCGATGCGTGACCAGACGAATGGAATCCGGGCCGACGGTGCTGCCAAGAATGCCACGCTCCTTCAACCGCGCCACCAGCTCCGCGGCGCTCAACATTCCGGTCGGGGCGCCGGTCATGCGGAAGATGACGATGTTGGTCTCCACCGCGTCGAGGTCGATGGCGACGCCCTCCATCTGCGAGAGCGCCTCGGCCAGCAGGCGCGCGTTGGCGTGGTCCTCATGCAGGCGCTTCGGGCCCTGCTCGAGCGCGATAAGGCCCGCCGCCGCGAGCACTCCCGCCTGGCGCATGCCGCCGCCCAGCGCCTTGCGGTAAAGACGGGCCTGGTCCATGAGCTCGGCCGAGCCGGTCAGCATGGAACCGACGGGCGCGCCCAGGCCCTTGGACAAACAGAACATCACCGTGTCGAAGCCGCGCGTCAAGGTCTTCACATCCGTGCCGAGCGCGGTCGCCGCGTTGAAGATGCGCGCGCCGTCGAGATGCACCGGAAGATTGCGCTCTTTCGCGTTGGCCCAGATCTCTTCCGTCACCGCGAGCGGCGTGACGCTGCCTCCGGCGAGGTTCGCGGTGTTTTCCATCTCGATGAGGCCGGTGGGCGCGCGATGCGGTCCGCGCTTGAAGATCGCCGGCTCAATGTGCTTCCAGGCCAGGATGCCACGCGGCGCGGCGACAGGCCGGATGAGGCAGCCCGAAAAGAGGGCCACTGAAGCCATCTCCCAGTCGAAGATGTGGGCGCGCGACTCGCAGATCACTTCCTGGCCCGGCCGGGTGTGCAGGCGGATGGCGATTTCGTTGCCCATCGTGCCTGAAGGCACAAACAGCGCTGCCTCGCGCCCGAAGATCTCGGCGGCGCGTTTTTCGAGCAGGTTGACCGTGGGGTCTTCGCCGTACACGTCGTCGCCCACCTCGGCGGCGGCCATGGCCGCGCGCATTTCCGGAGTGGGACGCGTTACGGTGTCGGAACGGAGATCGATGTGCGCGGCCAATTCACGCTTCCTTGGGTGACTTCATCATCTTACAGCGCATTTCAAAGGACGATTGTCATCGAAGGCCTCTCCGGGGCGCAAGGGTTAAAGCCCCTCTGCTCCCGGAGAGTTTTTTGTACGGCACGACCGAAGTCGCGCCTTGTGGCGGAACGTCCTGGATCAGGCTCTAGTCCTGGCTGTCCTCGCGCCAGTTCTTCTTTCGCACAAAGAAGACGAACTCGCCCGGCTTGGCCTCAATCTTCAGCTTGTCGGCGTCCTTCTTTTTCAGGCAGCCGTTCGGCGCCACAATGCCGGCGGCGAGGATATCCGTAAGCGAATACCAATGGTCGGGAGATACGGGCGTCTCCATCAATCCCTGCTCCTCGAGGACTCCTTTGCCCTTTTGACTGTCGCAATTGACAAAGATCGACATGGAGCTGTCGTACATTCCATGGATCGAGATTTCCGTCGCCTCGGGCGGAAGAGCCAACTTGCCGGTGCCGTCCTCGTTCAGCGTCACCCAGTTGGCGTGCTGCTCCTTCTCGTGGTTGATCTGCACCAGGAAGTCGCTCGTGGCGATGATGCGGCCGGTGCGGCCCTCGAGCATGCGCACGGTAACGGTCTTGCCAGCCTGGGCGGAAAGATGAGCACAGAGGAATGCGAAGGACGCAAGAATGGCCGCGGAGACTCCGCGCGCACAGCGGCTGGGGATCATGCCCGCATTCTACCAACTGGAATACGGCTGGCCGTCGGTGCCCGTCTCCTGCGAACCTGAATGGACATCATCGATTCCGGGATCGGTCTCGTCGACCGAGCGCATCGCGTCGCTGGTGTCGGTCACCCAGGTCTCGGTGCTCCTGGTCATGGGATCGACGGGTATGGCCTTCAGATAGCCATCGTCGATCAGGTCCTGCAGCGATTGCGGCCCCTTCTGCTTGTCCTCGGTGTAGGAGTCGATGGCTTCCCGCATCGTCTGCAGGTCCGACTTGAGCACGGCTTCCTTGGCCGATCGCAGCGCGCCGATGAAGCTGGGCACGGCCAGCGTGGCCAATATGCCGATGATCGCCATGACGATCATCAGCTCCATCAGCGTAAAGCCCGCGTCGTTTCGACTGGTTCTACCGCTACGCATGGCTCAACCTACCAATCCGAGTACTTGGTTCCGTCCAGGGCCGTTCCCGTGGACTTGGAATAGACATCGAACACGCTTTGCCCGCCCCAGGAGTCGGAGTTCGGATCGTCCTGCATCGAGCGCAGCCCCCACTCGGCCTTGCCCGTCATGGGATCGACGGGAATCCGGCGCAGGAACTTCACTTTCTTGTCCTGCACGTCCACGCCATTCACCAGCGTCTCCAGGTCGGGCGGATAGTTCTGGCTGTCGACCTTGGTCTGAAAGGCGCCGCGGTCGGCCGCATCCTTGTATTTGTCGATGGCGGCGCGCATCTCCCACAGGTCCTGGCGCAACAGCCGTTCGTTCTGGCGCTTCACGCGGTACATCTGCACCGGAATGGCGGCCGAGGCAAGGATGGCGAGGATTGCCACGGTCACGATGAGCTCAACCAGCGTGAGTCCGCGCTCGCCGCTCTTCACTGTACGGATTGGTCTGGTAGCGATCATCGTCGCGATGTCCCACCGGGCTTATTGCACCTGGATGCTGGCCTGGCCGCCGGTCGCCTGCAACGGTTGCTGCGCGCTGTTCAGGACCGCCGGGCGGGTGATGGCCACCTTCGTTTCGCCGGATGTTTTGGCCGTGAAACTGAGCGTGCACACCGTCCCGGCGCCGTTCACTCCCGCCGCACCCGGCGGAAGCGCCGTATTGATCGTGATGTTGCCCGACCCGTCTTCGCGGTGAACCAGGGCCACGGACTGGCCGCCGCGGCTCAAAAAGTCGCCCTGATCCACATTCACCAGCGACAGCTTCGCCGGGTCGTATTGGACCTGCAGCGGCACCGCGGCGACATCCCTGCCGCCGCTCAGGACCACCGGAACCTTGAACGTCGACCCCACGGCGACGGGGCCGTTGGGCTGGAGGAGCGAAAGATTCACCTGCTGCGGGCCGGATGGGGGCGCCGCGCCCGGCTGGGCCTGCGCCTGGGTCGCCGCTTCGGCTGTGGCCACGGTTCCGGCTGCATCGGCGGCCTGGTGCAACTGCTGCAGCGCGGCGGGAGCCGCTGCCTCGGCCGATTGTCCCGGCACCGTGCCGACACCGGGTCGGCTGGGCGACGGCGGCCGGACGGGAAGAATGGCCGGCGCCGAAGCACCCTGCGGGCCCGGAACGGAGACATGCCGCAACTCGATCTGGTTGCCCACCCCGGTGTCGATGGTGCGCAGGTTCACGGGATCGAGCTGCTCGGAACGCACGATGTGCGGCACCAGCAGAAACACCAGATCCTCGTCGTTGATGGTGTGATCCTTCGAACCGAAGAGATACTTCAGAATGGGAATCGCGCTCAGGCCGGGAATTCCGTTCCAGCTCTCCGTCTCCTGCTTCTGCTCGATGCCGCCGAGAATGCTGGCCTCGCCCTCGCGCAGCCGGATCACGTGGTCGACGATGTTCTGGGCGATGATCGGCTCGGTCACGCCGCTGATGGTTGTCGAGCCGGCCTCGGAGGAGACCTCGATCTTGACCTTGAGCGTCACGTCGTTGTCGTAGTGCACGCTCGGCGTCATTTCAACCTTCACGCCGACCTCTTCGAACTGGAACTGGGTGTTGACCAGCGAGCTCACCAGCGCCGTCGCCGCCCCCGTCTGGTAGGAACCGGTCGCGATGGGGATCTTCTCGCCGACCGTCAGGGTCGCCTTTTGCCCGTCGGTGGCGCGGATGCGCGGGTTCTGCAGGATTTTGGTGTTCGAGTTGGTCAGCAGCAGGTTGGCCGTCGCTGCACCGATGGTGACAGCGAAGTCCGACGCCTTCAGATGGCTCAGGTCATAGAGGCTCGGCGTCGTGCCGGTCGTACCGCTCGTGGTCCCGGTCTGGTCGGTTGTGGTCGAGCTGTTGTTGCAATCGGACGAATTGCTGCTGGTGCACGGCGGCTGCAGCGCGACGCCGATGCTGCTGGGCCAGGCGATGCCCAGCGTCCGCTCCCAGTTCTTGCTCACTTCGAGTACGGCGATATCGACGACCACCTCGGGCCGCGCCTTGTCGAGATCGTTCACCAGCTTCTGCGCAAGCAGCAGCTCGTCCGGGGTGCCGCGGATCACGATCGCGTTCTGGCTCGCCACACCGTAGACCTTGACCTGGGTGAGCACGTTGCGCAGTGCCGTCTGCACGTCGTTCAGATCGTTCTGCTGCCAGGCGTTGCTCAGGTAGAAGGTCTGGACCGCCTGCTCGTCGAGTTCCGTGCGCTTGGCGCGCGTGTTCTGGGCCACGAAGATCGTATTCGGCGTAATGGGACGCCAGAATGTGCCCGACTCCGTGGCCACGATGCGCAGGGCATCGAGGAGAGAGGAGTTGTTCAGATCCACCTGGATGTGCTTGGAGTTGTAATCGGGGTCGAAGAGAACGTTGATCCCGGCAGCCGTGCCGATGGCCTGATAGACGATTTTGGCGTCCTGGGAGTAATGGAGCGTCAACGGCTCGTTGGAGAGCGGCTTGAGGGTCACCGGCGGCCCCAGGGAATCGATCTCCTCCTGCGCGCCCGGCGCTTCGGGAATGCCGGCCTCGCGTTCCGGCTGCGTCTGGCCCTGCAGCGTGCGAATGCGCGCGATCTCCTGCTGCGCGGCTTCGTTGCCGGGATCGATTTCCGCCGCGTGCAGGAACTCGGCCAGCGCCCCGGTCTGGTCGCCGGCCTGCAGCAGCTTGCGCCCCTTGGTCATGTGCAGGCCCGAGGCCGACACACGGATGCGGACGAGCGCCGTCCGGTAGGTTAGGTCCTTCGGATTCTTGGCCGCCGCCTGCTGGTAATTTTCGAAAGCCGCGTCGTAGTCCTGGCGGGCCTCGGCGGCCTCGCCGCGCTTGTAGAGCGTCTTGGCCGACTGCGCATGGAGCGGCGAGCCGTTAATGACCACCGCGAACACGAACGCAAGAATTGCGGCCAGCAACGCCGCCCTGAGGCGCGGAAGCACGGAACCGTTCATCGAACTCCGATGCGCCGCCCTCCCCAATCCGGCCAGGGAAGTCGCGCCGTGGAGGCAGCGCCGGTCGCCGGCGACGCAGGTTGTCTCGCGAAGGATTCTCAAGCGAAGATGCCTCATTTTAGCAAAGCTCCGCTGCGCAGCAGCCGCAAGCTGCGCCGATGCTACGATGAAGATTCGAAGAGCGTGCGCCATGCCCCGCCAATCCAGCCATGTCATAGCCCAGTCCGGCGCGCCTGCGGCCAAAAAGCCCGTGAAGCCGCGCGACCCGGTGGCGAGCGGCGAACGCGACGCCGCGCACAACCGCGCCGCCGGCCATAATTACTTTCTTCTCGAGCGCTTCGAGGCGGGCGTGGCCCTGCGCGGCACCGAGGTCAAGTCGATCCGTGAGGGCAAGGCGAATCTGAAGGACGCCTATGGCCTCATCAAGGATGGAGAGGCGTTTCTG
>JASHQQ010000209.1 GCA_030039035.1 Acidobacteriaceae bacterium
TCAACAGATTGTCCAAGCGCCTCGTAGGAATGCGGCCCTGAGAATCCAGGGGGAACGTCGCCGGCCTTCATGAGCCTTCCTTCCAAACCGTGAATGCGTGAATGATACATCGGCTGCGAACGCTGCGCGCAGGTGGTTGCATTCCGATTTGCTCAACGCCCGGTCGGCAGCCTGACAGTTTCGCGGACCCCCGCCCCGGCCTGTTATGGTCAACTCAAGCGGTTCCACAGTTGTTGTATCCCGGAGCCTCAGAATCCAAGTGGCTCTTTCCTCAAGAAAGAACCACCTTAAACGAAGCCGAAAACTGGACACAGGAACTGTGGAACCGCTCGCAAGGCGGCATTCATGATCCCACCGTAGGACGCGCGGGCATGTGGAGACGTTGGCGAACCCGGATACTGCTCTTTCTCGCCGTCCTTGGTCCGGGATTCATCACCGCCAACGTCGACAACGACTCGGGCGGCATCCTCACCTATTCGCAGGCCGGCGCGCAGTACGGCTACACCCTGCTCTGGACCATGATTCCCATTACGATCTCGCTGATCGTGGTGCAGGAGATGTGCGCGCGCATGGGCGTGGTCACAGGCAAGGGCCTCAGCGACCTCATCCGCGAAGAGTTCGGCCTGCGCCTCACGTTCGTGCTCATGGTGCTGCTGGTCATCGTCAACTACACCAACGTGGTCACGGAGTTCATCGGCATCGCCGGCTCACTGCACCTCTTCTATGTTTCGAAGTTCATCTCCGTACCGATTTGCGCTGCCATGGTCTGGTTCCTGGTGGTGCGCGGCAACTACAAGAGCACCGAGAAGATCTTTCTCGTCGCATCGGTCGTCTATATCGCGTACATATTTGCCGGCGTTCTCTCGCAGCCGAGCTGGCACGATGCGCTGCTGGCAACCGTCAGGCTGCCCGAGCGCTCGGTCTGGCGCGACAAGGCCTACATCTATATGGCGATTGGCGTCGTGGGCACCACCATTGCTCCCTGGATGCAGTTCTATCTGCAGTCGTCGATCGTGGAGAAGGGCGTGCGGGTCAAGGACTATCCGGCCTCGCGGCTCGACGTGATCGTGGGCAGCTTTTTCACCGACCTCGTCGCGTGGTTCATCGTTGTGGCCTGCGCGGCCACGCTCTACGTGCATGGAATGGGCGCCATTCAGGTCGCCTCCGACGCCGCCGAAGCCATGCGTCCTCTGGCCGGCGATTACGCGTTCCTCCTCTTTGCCTTCGGGCTGTTCAACGCATCGATCTTCGCGGCTTCGATTCTGCCGTTGTCGACGGCCTACACGGTCTGCGAGGGCCTCGGCGTCGAGTCGGGCGTCGACAGGACGTTCAGGGAAGCGCCGTTCTTCTACTGGCTCTACACGCTGCTCATCGCGGGCGGAGCGGTGACGGTTCTCGTCCTTCCCAACTCGCAACTGATCGACTTCGCCATCCTGTCGCAAGTGCTCAACGGAGTGCTCCTGCCCGTGGTCATCATCCTCATGCTGCTGCTCATCAACCGCAACGACCTGATGGGCGAGCACAGGAATTCTCACCTGTGGAACGTGGTCGCCTGGGGCACCAGCATCATCGTCATCGGCATGACGCTGGTGATGCTGTGGGGGATGGTGCCGGGGCATTGAAAAGCAGGGACTGAGGGACCAAGGGAACAAGGGAACAAGGGACTAAGGGACTGAGGGACTGAGAGAACAAGGGACCGAGGGAAAGAAGGCGCGATGGTCAATGACCGTCTGTACTGGCGCCAATTGGGTGTCCCATCCTTGCGGCGTCTTTGTTTTTGCCGCACAGGTGGGATGAAAGCTGAAAGCTGTCAGCTTGGCTCACAGCAGCTTTCCCGCTGCCAGATCGCGAATCAGCCCGCGGTCGGCGGCGAGAAAATCGTAAGTAGGCAGATCCTCCAGCCGCACCCACCGCAATTCGTGGTAGATGCGGTTCTGGATTTCGCCAGTGAAGTGGTTCACCGCGAAAAACTGCAGGTCCACGGCGCCGCCATGGCGGTAATTGTGACGAATGCGCGTGATGCGGGGACCAACCATGGCGCGGATGCCGATCTCCTCAAGCAGCTCGCGCGCCAGCGCCTGTTCGGGGCTTTCGCCGGCTTCGATCTTGCCGCCGGGAAACTCCCATTGCAGCGCCATGGGCTGGTCGGGCCGTCGCTGGCCGATCAGCACTTCGCTGCCGCGCACGATCAGCGCCGCCGCCACAAAGCGCAGCGCCGGGCCCACCGGCCGTCCATTGGAATGGTGAGCAGCCTCTTCCACGACATTAGTTTAGACGCCCGTACCGCTATGCCGTCTCAGGAAGATGTGGGCTGCTGCCCGGACCTGGGCCCTTGCAGGGTACGCAGCGGGACGCGCAGCTATTCGCCGTCCACCTTTGCGTCCAATCCTTCGGCGCTTGCCGGCCGGAAGTAGCCCCAGCCGCGCGCTGCCGCCGCCTCGAGCAGCGCCGGCGATGGATTCACGGGAAACGCGCAACGCGCGATGTCCAGCATCGCCAGGTCGTGAATGGAGTTGCCGAAGACGGCGTCGGGCCGTGCGAGCCCCACACGCCGCAACGTATTAGCCTTGCCTTCGTCGGTGGGGATATCCACGATTTCGCTGGTGACGATTCCCTCGACAACCCTGACTTCCGCCGCCAGAATTCGCTCTTCGGCAATGCCCAGCGGGCGCACGCCTTCGGCGACCACCCATTTGTTGGTGGAGCTGACCGCCCACAGTTCCGCGCCGGCGCTTCGCAGCGCGGCAATCAGCGCGGCCATCTCGGGAAAAACACGCTCGCGGACGAACTCATTGACGTATCGGGGCGCCGCGGCACGAAGCTCCTCCTCGTGCAGGCCGGCGTACATCTGCACCATCTCGCCGCAGATCTCGAGTTCGCTCACCTGGCCGGCGCGATAGGCGCGATGACGGGTGTCGATCCAGTCGATTGTCGAGCGCGAGACCAGCCCCTGCCCGATCGACCAGGCCATGAAGCCGTAGCCGGCGTCGCCGCTCCATAGCGTTCCGTCGCAGTCGAAGACCGCGACTTTGGGGTTGCATTGGAGAACCAGCCGCTCCAATTCGGCGGCGGTCCATTTGGGGATTTCAACCTCGGTGGGCGTCAACGGTTCCTCAATTCCCCTGGCACGGATACAACTACCATTCTCTCCCAAAGCCGGGCGGTTTTGCACGTGAACGTCTCGCGAATGAGCCGGACCTGCGATTCCTGCAAGGGCGACGCCGATCCCAACGCGAGGGAGAAAGAGATCGCGATGCTTTTCGGCAAGCGAAATCCAGTAACCTCTCATTGACCAGATTGATTCCTTGATGAACGAGATACGGTAACCCTCCTGGCGTGCGCCGGAGGCTCTTTGATCCCCGGATAATCGGAGAGTGGAGAGCCGCGGAAACCTGTCGCTGTTGCGCGAGTACCAGGCGTATCTGCGCGTGGAGAAGGGTCTGCGCCCGCTCACCTGCGAAGCCTATCTGGGCGACCTGAACACCTTTGCCGAGTTTCTCGAAGGCCGGGACGGCGTTCTGTTGTCGGCGGCCCGGCAGGACGTGGCCGCGTTTCTGGAACATCTGCGCGCCCACGGCATCGACTCGCGGTCGTCGGCGCGCAAACTGAGTTGCCTGCGCGGCTTCTACAAGTGGCTCCTCCTCGATCGCCGCATTCACAGTGACCCGACCGTGAATATCGGCTCGCCGAAGGCGTGGAAGGTGCTGCCCAAGTCGCTCGCCGAGCCGGAGGTGGCCGAGATGCTGGAGCGCGCGGCGATGGCCGCAACGCATCCGCAGGCCAAGGCTGCCGACCTTCGCGATCGGGCTATCGTCGAGCTGCTCTATGCCGGCGGACTGCGTGTCTCCGAGGTCACGGCATTGACCACCGGCGACCTTGCCCTCGACGCCGGGCGCGTGCATGTGCGCGGCAAGGGGGACAAGGAGCGTATCGTTCCGCTGGGACGCGCGGCTCTTGAGGCGCTGGAAGCATACCTTCGCGAAGGCAGGCCGCATTTGCAGCGCATCAGCACGGCGCGCAAAAACGGCGGCGCACAGAACGGGCCCATAAAGCACAACGGCGCGGGACAGGACCGCTCGCGGCTCTTTCTTTCGCTGCGCGGCATGCCGCTCACGCGCCAATGGGTCTGGCGCATCGTGAAACGGACGGACCCGGCAGCCAGCCCGCACCAGCTTCGCCACAGTTGCGCCACGCACATGGTGGAACATGGAGCCGACCTGCGCAGCGTGCAGCAACTGCTCGGCCACGCCGACATCTCCACCACGCAGGTCTACACGCATCTGGCGCTGGGCCGGCTCAAGGCCGTGCATCGCATGCATCATCCGCGGGCCAGGCGCAGGCCGCCGAAGCCTGAGACTCGACCAGGACCACAGCTTGTTCCGCGGCGGTTTCCGCGTGTACTGCCGGACCCCGAACCGGACGAGGAAACTTCATGAGCGCTGCATCCGCTTCAGGCGCCGTCAATGCCCTCATGCCCCTCGCCGCGGAGTATCTGCGCGTGCTGGCCAACGAACGCGGCGCCTCGAGCCACACGCTGCGCGCCTATGACCGTGAATTGCATGGCTTCGCGGCGCATATCGTCGAGTGCTGTGGAGGGGAGTTTCCGCTCGAGCGCATCGAACACACCCACATCCGCGCCTACCTGAGCACGCTGTACGACCGTGGGCTATCGAAGGCCTCCGCGGCGCGGGCGCTGGCGGCGATCCGGAGCTGGTTCAGGTGGCTGGCGGGCACGGGTCGCATCGAACGCAATGTGGCAATGCTTGTGGCGACGCCGCGGTTGCCCAGGCATCTGCCGCGCGTGCCTTCCATCGAGCAGATGAATCGCGTCGTCGATTCCGTAGACGAGGACGGGGCGAGCTGGCCGGCGCGCGACGCAGCGATCCTCGAGCTGCTCTACGGTTGCGGCATCCGCAACGCAGAGCTCACCGGCCTGAATCTCGACGACATCCACTGGGCCAACGAAGCCATCCTGGTGCGCGGCAAAGGGCAAAAGCAGCGCTACGTTCCTCTCGGCGACGCGGCGGCCGGGGCGCTGCGATCCTATCTTGCCGAGCGCGCGGCGAAGCTTGCCGCGGCCGCGGGCGACCGCGCGTTGACGACGCCGGCACTGTTTCTGAATCTGCGCCTGCGCGGGCTGGGCAAGATCGCCGGGGCGCAGGCGCGACTCACCACGCGCAGCGTGGGCCGCATCGTGAAGCGAATCGCCATTCAGCGCGGCCTCTCCGCCGACGTGCATCCGCACACGCTGCGCCATGCCTTCGGCACGCATCTGCTTGAGGAAGGCGCCGACCTGCGCGCCATCCAGGAACTCCTCGGCCACGAGCGCCTCTCCACCACGCAGCGATACACGCAGCTCACCACCGCGCAAATGACCCAGGTCTACGACCGCACGCACCCGCGGGCGAAGTAGACTCGCTGGTTCGAGGTTCTGAAAGGGCACGACTTGAGTCGTGCCGGGGAGGCATCCCCTTGTGCGTCTCGCGGGCTTCAGCCCGCGACCAGGGTCTTCTCAAAAGCTCAACCTGTTCTTCGGAAACCACGTCAGCCCAATGTTCGTCGTCGTCACCGTCTGCTGTCCGGGCAGGTAGATGGGCGCGAGGTATTTTTCATAGGTAAAGCTGCCATTTACTTCAAGGTCCTTGCCCAGCCGCTTCACGATCTGCAGATAGCCCTCGTTCAGTGTGGTCCCATATTCAAAGGCACTCGTGCGAATAAAGTCCCTGGCATTTTTCTGGTTGCGGTAGCCCACGCGAATCCACTCGTTCCCGCTCAGATGCCAGGTGATCCATCCCTGGCCGCCTTTGCCTTCGCGCCCCACCCAGTCGCCGAAGAGCTGGCCGCGATTCGTGTAGCCCTGTTTCTGAATGACCTCGTAGTACTGAAAACGGCCGCCCTGGCTATTCGACGTGGACGAATCGGTATTCGCGCCCTCCACGCGAATGTCCAGCCGGGGCGCGCCGGGCACATGCGAAAGATAGAGACCGGGCCGGTAGGTCGACCGGCGCGGAGCATCGGCAGGCGAGACCTCGTCGTGCGCATCGGAATCGACATAGAAGGTCAGCCAGCGGCGCAGGTAAGGCAAGCGCCACGACGCATCGAATGCGCCGAAGCGCGCGCCGGGATCGTCCGGCCCATATTTGGTGGCCGCGCTGGGCGAGTAAAAGCTGAAGAAGCTCTTCAGGAAGGTATGCAGGGTGATCGGCCCGTGTCCCTGTCCGCCCCAGATCACGGTGCGCTCAAAGCCGAACTCGACGTTTTCCGTGGGCCGGAAGGCAATCTTCTCCAAATGCATCCACGGGTCGCCGGGATTGGTCACATTCGGATGCAGGCCGGTCGGCGATCCGATGTAGGGAATGTAGGTATGACCGCGCAGCGGCCCGATAAGAAACTCGTAGCGGAACGGCCCCGTGAGATAGGACAATGCCGGCACATGTAACGGCTCGATGCGGTTGATGCGAAACGTGTAGGGATAATCGGCGTTGTTCGAGTAAGCCATGCCGGCGCCCACGCCGGGCCCCAGCCAGTCGTCGGTCTTGCCGAACGAAATCTCGTGATTGAGGAGATGCGCCGAAACGTATCCCTCGAGAAGATGGCCATTGAGAGTCGAGCCGATCGGCCCCCATGGAATGGTCTCCTGCCTGTAGGGCAGTCCTGTCGCGGGATTCACCGGAATCGCGTCGACCTGCGAGGAAAGATCCGTGGCCAGCGCCGTCGAATACCCTGTCGCCGACGGCGCGCCGTCGAATTCGCCGCGCGCGTAGACGAGGAACCGGCCGGCGGTGAGATAGCCGCCG
Organism: Acidobacteriaceae bacterium; assembly: GCA_030039035.1. Classification (GTDB taxonomy): domain Bacteria; phylum Acidobacteriota; class Terriglobia; order Terriglobales; family Acidobacteriaceae; genus Telmatobacter. The sequence continues at coordinate 6,798 of JASHQQ010000209.1, forward strand.
GCGCCGGAGTAGTCGTTGAAGCCGTTCGAGTACGGACGGCCGTAGTCGTTGATGACGGTCGAGCCGAGGTGATAGCTGTCGCGCAGCGGCGTGCCGCTGATGGCGCGCTCCACGCTGTAGATCGACTCTACCCGCGAGTTGCCCTCGTGCGTAAGGCACGGCCCCTGCATGTCGTAGCGCAGCTCATAACTCAGCGCGTCGTAAATCTCCTCGGCCTGGTCGGTTTCCGGTCCGGGATCGGCATCCTGAATGCGGGCTCCCGCCTGGTCGAGCATGTTGGTGACGCTGGCGCGCGTATAGGGACGCATGTCGAGGAAGATGTTGTCGATGAATCCCAGTCCATATAAACGGAACAGCGCACCGTATATCCAGCTATCCACTGGAATGTACGGCGAATCCATTACCGAAGGCTCGCAGGCCGGAGCCGGGCGGCCGCGGTCGGGCGCCGCCTGACCGGCGCTTCCAGGCGCCGCCGGCGGTTCGGCGGCAACAGCGCTAACGGGGAGAAAGAGGATTCCAGCCAGAAGCATTCCATAAAATACAACTGGGGCAAATGCCCCAGTTCTGCACAAATTCATACCCTCACTTTATCATTCGAGCCACCGGGTTCCGGGCGCATGGAAACCGGCCCCGGCAGCCAGTCGGCCGGCCGGAAGCCACGAGTGGATTGGACAATCAATTCAACAGCTTGGTTGCCTGGCGACGGCTCCGTCAGCGTCGAGTTCCGCGGCGAATGCGGTCTCGATGCGCTGCCTCAATTCCAGTGTGAAGAGCCCTTTGCAGCGGAGATAGGTCTCCATGTTCACGATCGGGTCGGCCCTGCGCGAAGGCTCGCGGCCGTTCACCTGCTTCTCGAGGACAAAAGGCCTGCACTCGATGAGCGTTGGTCCGCGCCCGCGCCGCGCCCGCATGATCGACTCGGACGCGACGCGAAAGACGGCAACCGCATCGTCGCCATCGACCACCATGACGGGAAGACCAGCCACTGCAACCGGATGCCGGTGGTCCTCGATTCCGGGCTGTCGCTGATCGTGAGCGGCCATCGGCTGGCGTCGAAACTGCACCACGAAGACGATGGGCAGTTTCTGCCTCACGGCAAATGCAAGCGACCTTCGCCATGTTGGCAGGCCGGTCTCTTCGACTTCCGCAAAGGCCACGACCATCTTGCTCTTCCGTTCCGCCTTCCGGATCTTCGCCGCCCGAATGGCAGATTCGGGCCCGGCAGCGTCCGATCGGCGACGGATGCCGTGGCCGGTGACTCCGGCTAGGAGTTTCGGAAACGTCCGGGCTGATACACCCTTCGCCAAATCGGCAAGCAACCTGACATTGGGCGGCGCAATGGTATCCCCGCGCACGAGGCCGATCGTCGCGCCAACCACACCCGCTTCCCATCTCCGCCCGTCGCCGGCGCGGTTCGGCCCACTCCACCTCGCCGACAGGCCAGGACGCTCCTCCAGCGCGCGGTACCTCACCATGGCCGCGTAGATCTGGAGAAGCTGTTCATTTGAAATCAGCGACAATCCGGGCTTGTCGGCTTTGGCGCTGTTGTATTCGCTGGCTCCGTTGGGTTTGTTTTTGTCCGGCATCTTCGATTGCGCTCGCGGATTGCTCGATTGTAAATGGCCGTCGAGCCCAAGGTTGTTGCGGGTGCCGACGCACTGCTGTTGCCGAACCGATTCGCGGCTTCTCCGATTCGACGGACACTGCCTGGCCCTTGCACGAAAATCACGCGGTGACCAGCGCGCGGTTGAAACCGTCTCAGGTGGTAGACTTGGCCACTGGCGCAGGGAAAGGAACTGCATGAGGCCCAGGAATGCAATGGCGCTGCTCCTCGCGGCGCTGCCGACCATGGCTTTCGCGAAAAACAAGAAGCCCGATGTTGCTGCGGTCTTCGCCAACGCCACTTACGTCTACGTCGAGTCGTCCGATGGGGGCCTCTACCAGCCCGGGCTCGACCCCGGCGACCGTCAGGCCATCGCGGATGTGCAGGACGCCCTGCGCGACTGGAACCGCTACAAGCTGACTTCGCAACGCGATCAGGCCGAGCTGATTTTTGTGGTGCGCAAGGGGCGGCTTGCCAACGAACGCATCGGCGGCGGCCAGAATCCGGTTCCGCAGCCTTTGCCGCCAGGCCAGTCTCCCCGAGGGCCAGGGCAGACCGGCGCCGGAGCCGAAGTAGAGGCCGGCGCCGAAGTCGGCCCGGAAGAGGATATGCTCCGCGTGTACGCGCTCGACGCCAACCACAAGTTGATGGGACCGGTCTGGAACCGCACTCAGGCCGATGGCCTCGAAGAGCCACAGTTGCTGCTGTTCAAGCAGCTTAAAGCCGCCGTCGAGAAAGCCTACCCCGGCACCACGGCAAGCCAGCCATCGAAGCCATAAAATGCGGGGAGGGGACTCAAACCGGATGCCCGATCCTTGCGGCGCCTTTGTTTTTGCCGCAAGGGTGGGATGAACGAATTCACGCGATCGAAAGCTCTACGTTGAATAATCCGCGTTGATGTGCACGTACTCCGCTGTGAGATCCGTCGTCCAGAAGACGCAGGAGCCCGGGCCCTGATTCAGTTGAATTGCGATGGAGAACTCCCGCTGCTTGAGATAAGCGTGCGCGGCGGCCTCATCGTATTCGGCGGCGCGGCCGCCGTTGCGGCAGAGGGGCAGATCGCCGAAGGAGATGTCGATTCGCTCGGGGTCGATCGTCGCGCCTGAGTAGCCAATCGCTGCAACCAGCCTGCCCCAGTTGGGATCGCTTCCCGCCCAGGCCGTCTTCACCAGCGGCGAATG
>JASHQQ010000210.1 GCA_030039035.1 Acidobacteriaceae bacterium
GCCGACACCGGGAAAGTGACAATTACAATCGAAAATGCAGGTGCAGATCGTATTTGCGAGGAGCAAGGCACGTGGCGCAGCGCACGTTCAGCATCATCAAGCCCGACGCGGTCCGCAACGGACATACGGGGGCCATCCTGGCCGAGATCGACAAGGCCGGATTCAGGATTGTGGCCATCCGCAAGCAATCCATTTCAAAAGAGCAGGCACAGGGCTTCTACCACGTCCACAAGGCGCGGCCGTTCTTCGACGATCTGACGACGTTCATGTCGTCGGGGCCGCTGGTGATGATGGTGCTCGAAAAAGAGAACGCGATCGCCGACCTGCGCACGCTGATGGGCGCCACCAACCCGGCCAACGCCGACGACGGTACCATCCGCAGGAAATACGCCACGTCCATTCAGGAGAACGCCATCCACGGCTCGGACGGCGAAGAGACCGCGGCCTTCGAGATCGGCTACTGGTTTGCGGGGTATGAGCTGATCTGAAGCACCCATTCAGGCGATTGTTCTTGAGGCCCGTGTATGCCATTCGTCTCGTTGAAGGTGACACCGAAAGTTGTTAAGCAGGCAAAGAAGCAGGGACCGAGCGCCCGCCAGATCGCGATCCACGATTGCTCGCCGGAGTTGCGCTCAAGAATCGATTCCGCCAACGGAGCCAATCGTTTGCCGGTGCGCATAAGCGGAGAATTCGAATTGGCGGTAGGAGACAATTATGCAATATGGGCGACTCATCAGGCCGAACCTGGTCAACTCCTCGATTTCGAGAACATTTATGAGGTTCTCGCCCGAAGGCCGGATCGGCCTGTGAAGTTCAAATGGGACTAGCGATCTCAGTTGGACCGTTACGCAAACATATCCTCGAACTTCCTCTTCAACTCCGCGAACTTCTGCCTCAACTCCACGACCGCCGCTTCCAACTGCGCGATGCGCTCTTCCTGTCCCGCATCCGGGGGGCGCCCCGGGTCCGTGGGCCCGGACCCGGGATGACTCACAGCCGTCGCCGCCACAACTGTCTCCACGTTCCCGCTCAGCAGATGCGCATACCGCGACTCCTTCGTTCCCGGCTGGCGCGGCAGCAGGGACACGAGCGGGGGATCGCGCTCCATCAGCTTTTGCACCGCGGCCAACACATCGGCAATCTCTTCGAATCGATGCATGCGCTCGGTGCGCCCGCGCAGTTCGCCCGGAGTCTGCGGGCCGCGCAGCAGCAGCACGCAGATCAACGCCGTTTCCGCGCGGCTGAAGTTGAAGGCCTCGCCCAGCCAGTGTTCATACTTGCTCACGCGGCCGTCGGCCGAACGCGCGCGGCCTGCGAGTCCCTTGTCTTCCAGCCCGTGGAGCGCCTGGCGCACGGCTTCTTCATCCAGATCCATCACCGGCTCGCGGTTCGATTTCTGATTGCAGGCGTTGATGAGCGCATTGAGCGAGAGCGGATAGTACTCCGGTGTGGTGACTTCTTTTTCGATGAGAGCGCCGAGCACGCGGGCTTCGGCGGCGGTGAGACGGATTGGATGCGGGGGCGCCATGCTTCCATTCTCCTACTGCGCGCGCTCAGTCCTGCGCCACTTCGACGGGCACGTCGATGCGGTTGCGCGTGAGCTGGAAATAGACGATCGGCGTAACCACGAGGCTGAGCACCATGGAAACGCACAGGCCTCCGATGACGGCGATGGCCAGCGGCTGCAGCATCCGCGAGCCGGCGCCGAGGGCGAAGGCGAGCGGCAACATGCCGCTGACGGCGGCCATGGCCGTCATCACGATGGGCCGCAGGCGTCGCTGCGCGGCGTGCAGCATGGCCTCGCGCGCCGCGGCGCCCCCGGCGCGGAACCGCTCGTCGGCGTCGAGCAACAGGATGCCGTTTTTGGCCACGATGCCGATGACCATGATCAGTCCCATGAACGAGGCGACGTTGAACGTGGTGTGCGTAACCAGCAGCGCGAGGATGACGCCGGAGACCGAGAGGACCGACGAGGCAAGAATCGCGATCGGGGCGGGGAAGTTGCGAAACTCGACGAGGAGCACGCCGAAGACCAGCGCCAGGGCCAGCAGCAGCACGCGCAGCAGGTCGCGGAAAGACTTTTGCTGCTCCTCGTAGGTGCCCCCGTAGGTTACGCGCACCGTGGCGGGCAGATGCATGCCCTGCACGGTGGCGCGGACCCTGGCCATGGCGGTGCCCAGATCGGAGCCTTCGAGCCGGCCCGTCACCACCACATAACGCTGCAGATTTTCACGAAGGATCTCGTTCTGCGGCGGCAACTGCCCGATCGTGGCCAGCGAACCCAGCGTTGCCGTGTGCCCGGCGGAGCTGTTGAAGACGGTGTGCCGGATCGCATCGAACGAGGCGCGGCGATCGCCGCCGAGGCGAACGCGAATGGTGTATGGGCGGCCGTTGGCGATCAGCGGATCGGCGGCCGGAATCCCGTCGAGGATGGCTGTTGCGTCTTCCGAGACCTCCTGCGGAGTGAAGCCCAGCCGCGCGGCCTCGACGGGATCGACCTCAAAGTCCGTTGCCGGCCCGCTGATGGTATTCTCGATACCGTTTTCGACATCGACCACGCCGGGAATCTTCCCGATCGCGTCGGCGACGCGGGGCGCGAGATCGTCAAGCAGCGCCGGATCGTTGTTGAAGAGCTTGATCTGGATCGGCTCGGGCGCATTCGACAGGTCGCCGATCATGTCCTGCAGGAGCTGTGTGAACTCGATATCGAGCTCCGGCTCGGTCGACCTGATTTGCCGGCGAACGTCTTCCATCACTTCGTCGATCCCGCGGCTACGCTTCGCCTTCAGCCTCACCGTGAAGTCGCCGGTATTAGCCTCGGTGACGGCGGCGTAACCGAGTTGCAATCCCGTACGCCGCGACGTGCTCTCAACCTCGGGCGTCGCGCGCAGGATGCGTTCCACGTGTTCGAGGACGCGATTGGTCTCGCTCAGCGAGCTGCCCGCGGGCATGATGTAGTCGAGAATGAATCCGCCTTCGTCCATCTCCGGCAGCAGATCGGAGCCGAGAGCCTTGTAGCCGATCCAGGTCAGCGCGACGAGCAGCACGCAGGCGACGGCCAGCCACAGCGGCTTGGCCAGCGACCCGTCGAGCACGCGGCGATGAGCGTGGATCAGCTTCGCGAGGAAGCGGTGGCCGCGATGATCGTCGCGGCGGGCGCCGGCGCCGCGGTCGCCGAGGAGAAGCAGGCTGAGACCCGGCGTCCAGGTGAGCGCCAGCGCCAGCGAGGTGAGCAGCGCAGCGGTCATGGTGACCGCCAGCGCGCGAAAGAAGCTTCCCGTGACGCCGCTGGTCGAGATCAGGGGAAGAAAGACAACCACGGGCGTGATGGTCGAGCCGATCAACGGCGTGGTGATTTCCCTGAGCGCCTTGCGCACGGCTTCGGTGCGGCGCTCGCCGGAGTCACGATGGAGCACGACGTTTTCGACCACCACGATGGCGTCGTCGATGACGAGGCCGATGGCGGCGGCCAGGCCGCCCAGCGTCATCAGGTTGAAGCTCTCGCCGATGGCCCGCAGCACCAGGACCGTGATCGAGACGGTCACGGGAATCACGAGGCCGGCAATCAGCGCAGACCGCGCATCGTGGAGGAAGAAGAAAAGGATGAGGCAGGCGAGCACCAGCCCGATGACGATGGCGTCGCGCACGCTGCCGATGCTGTCACGCACCAGTTGCGACTGGTCGTAAAACGGCTCCACGCGCACGCCCGGAGGCAGCTTCTGCCGGAGCTGAGCCATTTCGGCGGCCACCGCGTCGGCAACAGCCACGGTGTTGCCCGAGGGCTGGCGCGCAATGTTGATGAGCACCGCGGGCTTGCCGTCGGCAGTGACGATCGTATAGACCGGCAGGATCGCCGGCTCGACGCGCGCGACATCGGCGATGCGGACCGGCGCGCCCGAAGACGCGACTTTTACAACGAGCTGCCGAAGCTGGCCGGCGTTGTGCACCTGCGCGCCCACCAGCCCGAGAATGAGCTGGTGATTCGCTTCGTAGAGTCCGGGCGAATCGACGATGTTCGATGCCTGGATAGCATTGACCAGGTCGGAGATGGTGACTCCGGACGATTGCAGCAGCGCGGGATCGGGGATGACGTGATACTCAGGCACCTGGCCGCCCTGCACCACCACGGTGCGCACGCCGGCCACGCGATTCAACGGAGGCGCGAGATCGTAGGTGGCAAGCTCCCAAAGCTGCGTTTGCGGAACTGTGTTCGACGTGAGGCTGTAGCCGAGAATCGGAAATGTGGCGAAGGTGAGCCGGTTGGTCGTGATCTTCGCCGTCGGCGGCAGCGTTTGCTGCACCCTGGCGAGCGCAGCGTCAGTCAACTGCAGCGAGCGGTACATGTCCACATTCCAGTTGAAGAAGAGGCTCACTTCGGCCGAGCCCCGGCTGGTGGTGGAGCGGATGGTTTCGAGGCCCGGCACCGCGTTTACCGCGTCTTCGACGGGCCTGGTGATCGTTACCTGCATCTGCTCGACGGGCATCACGCCGTTATCGATGGCGATTACCACGCGGGGAAAATCTGTCTCGGGAAAGACCGAGATGGGCACCTGAAATCCGAGATAGATGCCCGCGGCCGTGAGGACGACGGCGAAAAACAGGATGGAGCGCAGAGAACGCGAGAGCCAGAACTCCGAAGAGTCCGACGAGGCACCCGCGAAGAACTCCTTCGCGATCATTCGCTGCTCCCGCCCCTGGCCGCGGCGGCCTTGTCGTCCCCATCGCCGCTTTCGGCAGGGCCGACCTTCACCTTGGTGCCATCTTCCAGCGCGTAGGCTCCGCCGGTGATGACGAGATCCGACGGCGCAAGGCCGCTCTCGATCTGCGCGTCATCCTTGTCTTCGATGCCCACCTTCACCGGCTTTCGGTGCGCGGCGCCGTCGCTGCCCACCACCACCACGGATTTGCTGCCGTCCTGGGCGGTCAGAATCGCGGAGACCGGCACCTTCATGGCATTGGCAACGGTTCTGCCGGTGATGGATGCCTTCACCGGCGTGCCCGCTTTCAGCGCGCCCTTCCTGTTGTCGATCCTGAGCCAGACCTCGACCGTGGTGCTGCCGGGGTCGAGCGCGGGGCTGATCAGCGATACCTTCGCCGGCACCGGATCGCCGACCCCCGGCGCCTGAATCGACGCGTCGTCGCCCACCTTCATCTGCTGCGCGAGACTCTGCGCGAGGTGGGTTTTGGCGATGAGGCTCGATGTATCCATAACGGTGAGCAGCGGCGCGCCAGGCGCGGGCGTCTCGCCGGCAAAGAGCGGCCGGTCGGTCACCACTCCGTCGATGGGGCTGTGAATTTCGGTGTAGGAAAGCTGCGCCTCGGCACCCTCGTATTTGCCCTGGGCCGAAGTGAGCTGCCCCTGGGCCGAGTTGAGCGCGGCCTCGCGGCTCACGCCCTGCATCGACTGGAGATGCTTCGATGCCGCGTCGTAAGCGGCCTGCGCCTGCACCAGCGCCGCCTCGGCCGTATCCAGATCGCGGCCCGGAATCGCGCCCTGCGCGAAGAGCTGCTTGCGGCTTTTCACGATGCTTTGATCGAGATCGAGATTGGCCTTGGCCTGCGCATCATCGAGCTCGGCCTTCTGCATATCTTCGGGCACCTGTGCCTTTGTTGCAGTGGCAAAGGCAGCCCTGGCGGCTTCATAAGAACCTTCGTTGTCGAGCGCAGCGGCGGCGAGGTCGCTGTTTTCGAGCGTCGCCAGCAACTCGCCTTCTTTCACGTGCGATCCGCGCTGCACGTAGAATTTCCTTACCGGAGCCGTCACCCTGGGCACAATCGCGGCCTGCGCCAGCGGCGCCAGCACCGCATCGGCGACGATGTGCTCGGAAATCCCGCCCAGTTCGGGATGCCCGGCCTGCACTGTCACCTCGATTTCGGGCTCGGCTTCCTTTTTGCATCCCGCGGCCAGCAAGAGGCACAGCGCCGGCGCGCACATTGCGATCCGGCTCCATCGTTGCACCCGCTCCCATCCCGCACTTTTCATCCGATTCATTCCTGTCCCCGAATCACATGGTCCCGGTAAGCGTCTGCAAGTCGGCCCGCGCGGCCTGAAAGCGCACCATGCCGTCTTCGCGCGCGTTCTGCGCCGCTACATAGGCAGTCTGCGCATCGACAACCTCCAGCACCGTCGCTTCTCCGCCGGTGTAACGCAGCCTCGTCAATCGCAGGCTCTCGGCCGCCGTCTTCACGCTGGCGTCGAGCGACTCAAGCTGATCGCGCGCCGTTGCGGCCTCGTGGTAAGCCTCGTCGAAGCGCGCGATCAACTGGCGTTGCGTGGCGCTCAGCGCGACCTGCGCGGCCTGGCGGCGAATCTCGCCCTGCTTCACCTTGTGTTGCGTGGCCAGCCAGTCCCAGACGGGAATATCGAGCGTGAGGCTCGCCGAGTATCCGAGATTCTTCACCGGATACGGTCCGTTGACCGCGAATTGCGGCGCATCGATGCCGTAGGTCAGATTCAGATCGAGATCGGGCAAATACGCGGCGCGCGCGGCCAGCACATCGGCGCTGCTTTGCTTCAGTGCCTCGAGCGCGCTTTTCAATTCAGGATTGTTGGTCGCGGCAGACTGCCCGGCCTGCTCGCGCGTGGGCAGTGCCGGCAGCGCTTCGCCGGCCGTGAGCGTATACGGAGAGCGCGGATCGGGGAAGAGCAGAACGCCCAGCTCCAGTTGCGCCTTTTCCGCAGCGAGCTGCGCGTCTTCAAGCTCGCGCTGCCGCTGCTGCTCCTCGAGTTGCGCCTTCAGCACGTCGGCGTGCGCCGACTCGCGCGCCTCTTCGCGCTGCCGGGTCAGTTTCGTGAAGTCAGCGGCCTCCTGCAACGCGCGCTGAGCGACGGAGAGTTTGTTGTCCGCCGCAATCGAACCGTAGAAGAGACCGGAGACCGCTGCGACCAGCCCGCGTCGGCCGATCTCGAGCTCGGCCTCGGCTCGCGCCGCAACCGCATCGGCGCGCCGCACCGCCGCGGTTCCTGCAAGGCCAAACGATTCGTTGACGACGGCCTGGCTGGCATACTCGCGCACCGCGTTGTTGGCGATGAAAATCGGAGCCGCCTGGCTGCCGACTTGTCCGGCGCTGTTGGCGTGACCGTTCGGCTGCGTGTAGAGACCCTGATTGTGATAAACGACGCCGGGCAGCAGCGCCGTCTTCGCCACATATCGATCGGCCGCCGCGGCCTGGCTCCCGGCGCGGGTGGACGCATAGGCGGGCTCGTTCGCCTCCGCGCGGCGAATCGCTTCTTCGAGGGTGATCGTCACCGGCGCCTGTCCTTCTCCCCCCGGCTGCGCCAGGGCCGCAAGTGCGTTTGCGGGCCGGGGCTGCGCTTCGCCAGAATCCTGCGCATTCGCTGTCGCCAGCAAGAGTGCGAGGGGCAGTGCGGCGACGAATCCGGTTATGCCGCCGAATCGCCGGCCAGGTCCTGGTGCGCGCCGCATGATGGATTTCGCAGACATCTGTCAAGAATAGCTGCGAAGGCGCCGGGCAGATCCCGATGAGCGGCCCTGCAGCAATTCCATACGGTAGCACTGCGAGACTGAAGAAGAGCTTAAGGCGTTGAGAGGAAAGTCCCGCATTCGCGTTGCTGCGTATACGGCACGGCTGAACAGCTTCCTGAAAAGGTCCGGTTGAACGGTGCAAAGAGCGAATTCCCGCCTCAGGGGCTGAAGCCCGATGTTGAAAGGGCGGCACTTTCGGCACGAGTAAACTCGTGCCCTGACACTTGTTGCCGTTGGCCAGTTATTTTTCAGCAAGCTGTGAAGCCGTACCGTTTCAAGGCAGCGACTTGCTCCAGGATTCCTTATCGCTTCTTCCTGAATTTGTACTCCACTCCGACGGAGATGCCGAAGTTCCAGTAGGGGTACGTGGCCATGGTGCCGTAATCGATTCCGTAGCGCGTGTAAAGCGCATCGGGCGTAATGCGGAAGACCCAGCGCGGCGAACGGTTCAGATCGATGTGCCCGCCGATCACGGCCGCCAGCGCTATCTGGTCGTTGAAGAATCCCACCGCCGACGGCGGGGCGCCGCGCAGGTCCTGCTGGAACTTGCCGTACACTCCGCCGACCATCGCATGGGCGATGAGGGCGCCGTGCTTGCTGTGCGGACCCAGCCACTCCGGCCCGCCGGCGAAAAACGTTTCGCTGATGAACGGGCCCTCGATGTTCAGATCGTTGACCCCTGCGCCGCTGGTGCCGACAACATATCGCCCCGTGCCCTCAAGGCCCCAGCGCCTGGCCAGCCAGAGACTGCCGTTGAGGTCCAGTCCGCCCAGGTTCGCACCCTCGTGCAGCGGCGGCGGGCCCGCCTTGATGTGGGCATAGGCCATGCCCAGCGACAGGTCGTAGCGGTTGTCGTAGGTCACGCCGGACAGCGGATTGAGGGGAACATAGACCGGCGCGGGAATCGTCTCCTGCGCGTTGCCTTGCCCGTCGGCGCCCTGCGCCCGGCTGCGGCCGCCGCCCAGCAGAGCAAGAGCGGCCGCGGCCGCAAAGGTGAAAAACCATCTGACTGGAAAACGCATCGGTTTCAGCTTACAGGAGCGCCCCGACGGGCAACAACGCGGGTCGTGAGCCCAGGGGGGCTATTCATAGAGCCCGGAGAATTTTCGGAACCAATCAGCACGGGCTGAACAGGCTGCGGAAAAACTGCCGGGATGCGGTCCCGCGCGGGCTGAAGCCCGCGCGGAATTCACAAATCGAGGACCGGATCGGTACGACTCAACAGCTTGCTGAAAAAGTCCGGTTGAGCGGCGCAAAGAGCGAATTCCCGCCTCAGGGGCTGAAGCCCGATGTTGAAAGGGCGGCAATTTCGGCACGAGTAAACTCGTGCCCTGACGCTTGTTGCCGTTGGCCAGATGTTTGTCAGCAAGCTGTAAAGTCATACCCCGACACTTGTCCTCGTGGAACGAGTTTTTGCGCAGCCTGTGAAGCCAGTGCCTCTCGATCTAACCCGCGACCGCGATGCGAGGGTTATCCGTGTTGGACGCAGCAGCGAAGCTTAGGTATCGCACCCGTCCATCCATCGGCCCCAGATGAGAAAATGCACCGTCTTCAGCGTTTCGAGGAGGGCCAATTTGTCGGCCGCGAAGGCCGACTGCGGCTCGAGCAGGGGCGCCGCGTGCGTGCGCCAATCAATCGGCTGCCGGTTGAAAATGAGCCCCGCGCGCTGCAAATGGCTCGCGCTCGAGACCACCTCGGCCGAGCGCCATCCGTGCTCTTCCATGATTCGGGTCGAATAGCACGCGTTCTGGACGGTCGTCATGGCGCGGCCCTCGATGACGATCGCCGAGTCGGGAATCCCTTCGGCGTGCGCCGTTCGCGCCATCACCTGGGCCTCGACGAACCGGTTATGCGCGGGGCCGCCGGTAAGAATGAGCCGCGGCGCCACGCCCCGTTCGTACTCGTGCACGCCTTCGGTCACGCGCGCAAGTTGGGTGGGCGTAGGGTTGCCGTCGCTGTCTGCCGGCGTGCCCAGCACGATGATGGCATCGAAGCGGCTGAGATGCGTGTTCCCCGTGGGGGCCAGCGCCCGCGCAATGGCGCCCCAGAGATAGAACGCCACCACCGTCGCGGCACAACCGAGGACGAGCCTGATCTTCCAGCGCAGCCGTTGCCGTCTGGCGCGCGCGCGCCCGTGGCGAGGCCGGCGCGGGGTTCGCACATGGCGGCGAAGGGTTTGCGGCGGCCGCGTGGGCAAAGGCGGGACCTCCAGTTTCCACTTTAACGTAGGGACTAAGGGACTAAGGGACTAAGAGACTGAGGGACTAAGGGACTGGGGGACTGAGGGACTGAGGGCTCAGGCGCCATGCACCAGAGCACCAGGAGAACAAGGGAGCGAGGGATCCGGGAAGAGCGCGCGCCCGCGAGCGTTCATCGGTGCTTCGCCTTTCGCGCGCCTGGTCCCTGGTCCCTTAGTCCCTACGCCAACTCCGCCGCCTTCTCCCAACCCTTCCATACGAACTCGCCAAGATGCTTTCTTGTCCGCGGAGCGACTTCCTGCTTCAGCATCTGTTCATGCGGCAAATTGGCAGGATCGCCCTGGTATCCCAGCGCGATCGCCGAACCGAAGATGTACTCGTCCGGAACAGCGAAGGCCTTGCGTGCCGCGTCCTCGTCGAAGCCGGCCATCTGGTGCGCGGCCAGTCCCATGGCCGATGCCTGCAGCGCGAGAACTGTCGACGCCGCGCCCAGATCGAAGAGAGCCACGCGGTTGGGGTCGCCGTTGTGTGAAAATTTCGTCTTCGCCACGCCCAGCATCAGCACCGGAGCTTTCCCCGCCCACATCTGGTTGAACGGCATGAGAGCGTCATGGATTTTCCGGTAGGTCTCCGAACCGTGCGTTCCCACGAGGAACCGCCACGGCTGCTCGTTAAAGGAACTCGGCGCCCAGCGCACGGCCTCGAAGATTGTCTTCAGGTCTTTCGCGCTCACAGCGCGGCCGGTAAAGGCGCGCGGGCTCCAGCGGTGCAGGATGGTCGGCAGGACGCCGTCGACGGCGGGCGCTTTTTTCATTTCGTGGACTTCAGCGGCGGATGCGGGCATGCAAATGTCTCCTCGGATTCGATGATGGCGAACGAACAAGCAACAAGACCGGAAATTGCGGTCTGTCGCCGCCCCACCCTTTAGCCAACATCGGCGAAAAAGATGGGGCAACCCAGTATGGTCAGGCGCAGATCAACCGGCGCCGGCCTGCTGCGAATACAACACAACTGCAATTGTTTGGATTGCGTTCACCAGACCGGGGATTCCTCGAATTCAAGTCCCATCGCCCGACTCGCGTGCCCACCTGCGTTGCGGCTCTCCGCTTCATGATCCCGTTCCCTGATCCCCCATCCCCGGTCCGTCCGGATGGACTCGCTGAAATGTCAAACTCCGACTGTCGCCCCGCGGAGCCCGGGGGATTCCCTGCTTGCTAGTATTAGGAGGCGCGGAAAACGCCATTGCCGAACCTTCCCTTCGAGGCCCAATGAACCAAACCAGGAAGTTGACTGCGGTTGTTGCGCTTTGCTGCGGCTGTCCGGTCTTCCCAGGGCGCTTCGCGCGCGCACAGGCTCGTCCCCAGGACGCGGCCGTCATCGCTCGCCGCAACTCGGTCGAAAAGGAACTCGAGTCGGTTGCCATCATCGAGCGCAAGGTCATGGTGCCGATGCGCGACGGGAAGCACATGCAGGCCGATATCTACCGGCCCAGGGACGAGTCAAAGAAATACCCCATCCTCTTCGTCCGCACACCCTACAACTTCAATTACTGGGACGTGGAGCTGGGGGCGCCGCGCAATATGTCGGCGGAACTGGAAGCAGTGAAGCATGGCTACGCCTACCTGGAGATTAACGAGCGCGGGCGCTACTTTTCGGAGGGCGATTACGACATTCTGGGCACGCCGCTTACCGACTCCGACGACGAGTTCAACTGGATGAGCGCGCAGCCGTGGGCAAGCGGCAAAGTCGGGCTGATCGGCTGCTCGTCGACCGCGGAGTGGCAGATCAACGTTGCCTCGAGGGGCAACAAGGCGCTGACGACCTTCATCCCCGAGAGCTTCGGAGATGGCATCGGCCGCGTAGGCCCATACTACGAGCAGGGCAACTGGTTTCGCGGGGGCGCGATGCAGATGCGCTTCTCGCGCTGGCTCGCCATGAGCGGCACCCTGACTTCTGACGGCCGGCCCAGCTTTCCGCCGGGCATGTCGCAGCCGGCGCTGGCCGCTGCCGCAAAGACCTATGACCTTGCCCAGAATCCGCCGGCGATCGACTGGGACAAAGCCTACCTGCACCTGCCAACGAAAGATATCCTCATCGCCGCGGGCGCGCCGCACAGCATCTACGACTCACCAACGCCCAGCGGCCAGAAGCCCATGGCGGAGCGCACTCCCAACGATCCGTCGTGGTATGCGGGCGGGTTGTGGAACGACAGCATGAAGATCGATATTCCCGGCCTCTGGATCATGACCTGGTACGACAACAGCGTCGCCCCCAACCTTGCCGCCTATAACTACGTGCGCAGGACGGCCAGCCCGGCGGTAGCCGAGAAGCAGTATGCCGTGATCGCGCCGGTCCCCCATTGCCAGTACAAGGGCGCGGAAGAGCACACGATCGTGGGCGCGCGCGATGTGGGCGACGCGCGACTGGATTACGACGCGCTTGCCTATGGATGGTTCGACTATTTCCTGAAGGGCGAGCAGAACGGCATCCTCGAAAAGACCCCCAGGGTTCGCTATTACACCATGGGCCTGAACAAGTGGCAGTCCTCCGATACCTGGCCGCCCAGGGGAGCGAGGCCAGTCACCTACTTTTTCGCCAGCGGCGGCCGCGCCAACTCGCTTGTCGGCGACGGGGCGCTCCTCACCGCCGCGCCCGGCAAAGACAATACAGACCGGCTCGTCTACGACCCGATGAATCCCGTGCCCACCCCCGGCGGGTCGTCCTACAGCGTGGGCGCCGACCATCGCGCCGGAGCCTTCGATCAGCGCGGGCTGGAGATGCGCGACGACATCCTCGTCTACAGCACCGAGCCACTCGCCAAGGGTATCGAGGTGAGCGGGCCTGTGGACGTGACCCTGTATGTCTCGAGCGATGCCAGGGACACTGACTTCACCGTCAAGCTGGTCGATGTCCAGCCGGATGGCACGGCCTGGAACATCGACGACAATGTCCAGCGCGTGCGCTACCGCGAAGGTTACGACCAACCTCCGGTGTGGATGGAGAAGGGCAAGGTCTACAAAGTTACCTTTCAGCCCATGCAGACGAGCAACTACTTCGCCGCGGGCGATCGCCTGCGCATCGAAGTCTCGAGCAGCAACTTCCCGCTCTACGACCGCAACCTGAACACGGGCGGGAACAACTTCGACGAGACAACGGGCGTGGTAGCGCACAACGAGGTGCATCACTCGTCCATGTATCCGTCCAGCATCACACTGAGCGTGATCGAGCACTGAACGCCCGGAACCTACTTCTGAAAACGGGGGCCTGCCTGCCCCGAATGTCGATTGCGTTACGGAAATCCCCGAGTTGCTGCGGCCGCCCGGAGTCTGTACAGGGTCGCCGCTCCCTGAGGATCGCGTCGACCTGAGCGTTGCGGCTTCGGGATAGAGTGACTCAGGAATTGCGATAGCCAGGCATATTCGCGCCAGCGGAGTCGCCGGTCCAGGATCACCGATCTCCAAATGTTGATCCTGGGCGATCTGCAAACCGGAAGCTTCGAGACCAAATCCTCGAAGAACGCGCGCCTGCAGATTCATTCGGCAATGGCTGGTTCGGACAATTCTCCTTCTCGTATGCCGGGCGGCACAAGCGCGGAGTTTTCCGGATGGACTCCCTGAAATGTCAAACCGCGACTGCCTCCCCGGCAGAGCCCGGGGAACTCCCACTACCTGGTCCCGTGGTCCCCGAAGTCCCCCAGTCCCTCCGTCCCTGCCTTTCTGCTACACTCGCTCAAACTTCGCAAACATGCTCTTCAAGGCCCTTAGCGCGGCGGTCTATGGCATTGACGCCAACCTCATCGACGTCGAGGTCGACTACAGCGGGGTGGTCTCGAACGAGGACCACTTTCACACCGTGGGGCTGCCCGACGCGGCGGTGCGCGAGAGCCGCGACCGCGTGCGCGCGGCCATCAAGAACTCGGGCTACACGATTCCGCCCACGTTCATCACCATCAACCTTGCGCCGGCCGACCTGAAGAAAGAAGGCTCGGGCTTCGACCTGCCTATCGCGGTCGGCATTCTGGGCGCGTACGGCGCGCTGCGCATCGACGAGCTGAGCCGGTTTCTGCTGGTGGGCGAGCTGGGGCTCGACGGCGGCGTGCGGCCCATCTCCGGCATGCTGCCCATCGCCATCCTGGCGCGGGAAAAGGGCATTCCCAACCTGATTCTGCCCTCGGCGAACGCCACCGAGGCCGCCGTCGTGGAGGGCGTGAACGTTTACCCGGTCAGCTCGCTGCTCGACGTGCTGGATCTGCTCAACGGCTCGGTGATGGGCAAGATCCAACGCGAGCCGTCGCGGGTTTCCACCCAGACGCTGCTCGGCGAGCTGCAGCATTTCACGCTGGATTTCCGCGACGTGCGCGGCCAGCAGACGGCCAAGCGCGCGCTCGAGGTGGCCGCCGCGGGTAGCCACAACATCCTGATGATCGGGCCGCCGGGCTCGGGCAAAACCATGCTGGCCAAGCGGCTGCCATCGATTCTGGCGCCGCTCACCTTCGACGAGGCGCTGGAGACGACGAAGATTCATTCGGTCGCCGGCGTCCTGGACCCGGCTGCCGGGCTGGTCACGCAGCGCCCTTTCCGTTCGCCGCACCACACCATCTCGGATGCCGGGCTGATCGGGGGCGGCATGGTTCCGCGGCCGGGCGAGGTGTCACTGGCGCACAATGGGCTGCTCTTTCTGGACGAACTGCCGGAATTTCCGCGCAATGTGCTCGAAGTGCTGCGCCAGCCGCTCGAAGACCATACCGTGACCATCGCGCGGGCGGCGATGTCGCTGAGCTTTCCGGCGCGCTTCATGCTGGCCGCCGCCATGAACCCCTGCCCCTGCGGCTATTTCAACGACAAGTCGCGCGAGTGCCTGTGCACGCCGCCCATGATCCAGCGATACGTCGCGAAGATTTCGGGCCCGCTGCTGGATCGCATCGACATCCACATCGAGGTGCCGGCGGTGCAGTACAAGGAACTGCGCGGCGGAGCGGCGGCAGAGGGTTCGGCGGAGATCCGCTCCCGCGTGCTGATGGCCCGGGAGCGCCAGCGCGCGCGGTTGAGCAAGGCCGGAGACAAGATCTTCGCCAACGCGCAGATGACCACCCGCCAGATTCGCGCCCATTGCGAGTTGAGCGCCGACGCCGAGCGACTGCTGGAGCGCGCCATGCAGCAGCAGGGCCTGACGGCGCGCGCGCACGACCGCATCCTGAAAGTGGCGCGGACCATTGCCGACCTGGACGGCTCGGAGCATCTCGCGGTTCCGCATCTGGCGGAGGCGATCCAGTACCGGACGCTGGATCGGAGCTACTGGGCCTAGGGCAGTTCAAGAAATCGTGTGTACCTTGAATCTCGCCCAAGGTCGCCGCTCCCTGCTGGTCGCGTCGACTCAGCGATCTTTCTTCGTCTTTTGAATTTCTTAAACTCCCATAGCCGCGGAGGGCGCGGTTCGCCGGGCGGCTGCGAGAAAAGCGGCGCGCGACGGCGGTTTACGGCAAGCCGTAACCGGGATGGTTCATTCCTTGACAGGCTGTGGATTTTTTCCGCCCGCAAAGTCGCGCCCAAAAAGATGCCGCGCGCTCGTTGTGTTTGTTAAATATATGATTATGAACGAGTTGTTTGTACGCTATGCGTTCTGATGCGTGCCGTTTCGAGAAGGTGTCAAAGCCCAAAAAGATATTGACCTCAACTTCGTCCCGGTATACAGTAACGATTGCCTACCCTGAGGGCGGGGTGCAAGTGCACGTTTTTGCACGCCTATCCTGCTGTTTCCCGCATCAAACTGAGCGAAAAGGCTCATCGGTTGGTGGCTCTGTGCGTTTCCTGACGCCGGAACGGGAAGGCCGGGCGCGTGAATTCCCAAGCCTGCAATCAGAGTCCCGATGGGGTATTCGAGCCGTTTCGATTTGTGAGAAGCTCGGTCAACATTTTTTGAACTGGACGTGCCGACGGTGCGTCTAAACGTTGCAAGCAGAGTTTTTGGGAGGCGTCATCGCAGGCGTTACCTGCACCGGCGGAGCCACGAAGTTCCTGCCGGGCAGCCAGCTTCAAGGAGAAAACTTCTAATGCGTTCTGATCTTGTATTTGGGGCACTTTCTCAGGTGTCCAACCGTTACCAGCTATGTCAATTGGCGAGCAAGGCGACCCGTAAACTGCACAAGCCCAACACGCGCCTGCAGGATACGACCAACGACGTGCTCGTCCGCTTTCATCAGACCAATCCCGGCGCTGCGCGGCCCGCTGCCGAGCCCGCGGAACAGCCGATTGAGCGGCGCCGCGCCGCCTGATCGATCTCCCTGCTCTTTTGCTCGCAAGACCAGGAATCCAAAGCGGCTTTCCCCAGTCGGACGGCCCTCCACCCCGGTGCTTCCCAGGCTGAATCGGGCGCCGGCACACCGAATGCACTATTGCAAACCCGCCTGGTTCTCTCCTGGAGCTCTTCCCCCTCCTGGAATCCCACCAACACCCCGCCTTATTGCAGGTGAGCATGACTATCGCCGAGCTTAAAGAAAAGAACATCACCGAACTGAGCCGCATCGCGCGCACCCTGGAGATTCCGGGCGCCAGCGGCCTGCGCAAGCAGGACCTGATCTTCAAGATTCTGCAGGCGCAAAGCGAGAAGGAAGGTCACATTTTTGCCGAGGGCGTGCTGGAAATCCTGCCCGACGGCTACGGTTTCCTTCGCTCGCCCGACTATAACTACCTGCCCGGTCCGGACGACATCTACGTTTCCCCGTCGCAGATCCGCAAATTCGACCTGAAAACCGGCGATTCGATCAGCGGCAACGTGCGCCCGCCCCACGAGGGCGAGAAATACTTCGCGCTGGTCAAGATCGAAGCGATCAACTTCGAGTCGCCGGAAGAGACGCGCAACAAGATCCTCTTCGACAACCTCACGCCGCTCTATCCGCAGGAGCGCGTGAAGATGGAAACCGTGCGCGAGGGCACCAGCGGCCGGGTGATGGACCTGCTCACCCCGGTGGGCAAGGGCCAGCGCGGCCTGATCGTCGCTCCGCCGCGCACCGGCAAGACCATGCTGCTGCAGTCGATCGCCAACTCGATCACGACGAATCACCCCGAGGTGGTGCTCATCGTTCTGCTCATCGACGAGCGTCCCGAGGAAGTCACCGACATGCAGCGCTCGGTGAAGGGCGAGGTGATCAGCTCGACCTTCGACGAGCCGGCGGCGCGCCACGTGCAGGTGGCCGAGATGGTGATCGAGAAGGCCAAGCGCCTGGTGGAGCACAAGCGCGACGTGGTGATCCTGCTCGACTCGATCACGCGCCTGGCGCGCGCCTACAACACCATCGTCCCGCCGTCGGGCAAGGTGCTCTCGGGCGGCGTCGATTCCAACGCCCTGCAGCGGCCCAAGCGCTTCTTCGGCGCGGCGCGCAACATCGAGGAGGGCGGCTCGCTGACCATCATCGCCACGGCGCTGGTCGACACCGGATCGCGCATGGACGAAGTGATCTTCGAGGAGTTCAAGGGCACGGGCAATATGGAGATCATCCTCGACCGCAAGCTGGTGGACAAGCGCGTCTTCCCGGCGATCGACATCCAGCGCTCGGGCACGCGCAAGGAAGAGTTGCTGATCCCCAAGGACGACCTGTCGCGGATCTGGGTGCTGCGCAAGGTGCTCAATCCGTTGTCGCCGGTCGAGGCCATGGAACTGTTGATCGGCCAGCTCGAAAAGAGGCGCAACAACGCCGAGTTTCTGCAGAACATGAACCAGCTCTGAGGCCAGCCATGCGGGTCGAGCATCTTTCAGTGCCGGTTCGACTGCGCCGCATAAGGGCCGAAGCGGCGTTTGTACCGGTTCCGATAACCGACGAGCTCACATGCCCAGACGCGCAAGATTCGATCCTGAGAAGATTGGACGGCGAGAAGATCTTCCGCAAGGCCATTGAGATGGGAATGCTCGATGTCACGAAATGGGAACCGGACGGAGATTGGGAAATCCAGCCCCATCCGATCCGGGTGGCGCCACGCCAACGTACTGACTGAGGGCTGGAATCGAGCCAGAATCAAACAGATGAGTACGATTGAAGACATTCGGCAAGTGCTGCAGGACTTCATCGCCCCGGAGCTGCGGGCTATTTCCGCTCGGATCGATTCGTTCGGACAACGATTCGATTCCAGATTGGAAGCGATTGAAGGCCGATTCACTGCGATCGACCAGCGCTTCGAGTATCTGACAGCTACGTTGAACGCCCAGTTCGATTCGACGTACACTCGCATTGAGTCCCTCGGCAAAGACATTTCGCAAGTGAGAGAGCTATTGGATTTCGATCGTCGCCTGACGCGCCTGGAAGCCAGGCAGTCGCCACTCTCGCAATAAGGTTGCGTTGTCTATTGGGCTCAAAGTTCTGCATTGGGACTTGCCGTTGCCTTCCCGGATCGAAAAGGCGAACCACTTTGAAATTTGCGCCTGCATTTCTGATGTTGACGTGCGCCCTAAGCCTCGCCGCGCAGGAACCGGGCACAGGCTACTGGCGGGCAGCCAGCAATACCGCGGCCAGCATCACCGGCGATATCGCGATCGGCAAGGCGAAGCTGACCATGAACTTCAAGAGCTATCCGCTGGCGGAGATTCGGAGTCTGAAGCCGGCCGAGGTGGCAGCGGTGTTCGACGCCGATGCGAATCAAACGGTCGAAGGCGAGCTGTACCGGCTGAAAGTGCCGGCGCCCACAAAGCTGCTGCACCACAACACGCTCTGCGGGACGGACGATACGCAGTGGATGGCGACCTATCTGTCCGGCGGGAAGACGCTGGAGGTCGCGTTCTTCTCCGGGGATGACGAGCCGGTCTTCACGATGGACGCCATATCGAAATCGTCGCGATTGTGCGGGACCTATTTCTTTGTGCGCTGAACGCACGGGAGACAGCCGGTCGCCGGACCGTAACGGAGTCTGCCAGGGAAACGCACCTTGTTTCGGTCCTTCCACGGGCCGGAAATCGCTGGTAAGATAGTGGAATCGTGGGGCTGTAGCTCAGCTGGGAGAGCGCCTCGTTCGCAACGAGGAGGCCAGCGGTTCGATCCCGCTCAGCTCCACCAAGACTTCGTTGCGCCTTCCCGGCGCAAATCTATGCGCAGACGCGCAAAGCCCCTCGTTGCCGAGGGGCTTTGCGTTTTGTAGATATTTTCTCTTTTATTCGTACTCGCGCAGGAGCGAGGGGCTGGTAGGCCGGTCTCGCTCCCGTTTTCCGCGAAACTACGTGAGGCTGGAGGCCAGGGTGGAGCTGATGTTGGTGAAGGCCGAGTTCAGGCCAGAACCAAGGGTTTTCAGAGCGGCAGTGGCGCCGAAGGCGACCAGGGCCACCACAAGAGCGTACTCAACGAGATCCTGACCTTCCTCACGAGCCGTGAGGGTCTGGATCTTGACAAGCAGTTTCAGCATAAGGGTGTTCATATTTTTCCTTTTCTCCTTGTGTGGCTCCTTGGAGCCTTTCCACACTTCGGATTGTCGCGTGGGTAGTGAAGGAAATGAATACCACTTAGGTATCGCGAGCCGAAAAGGCAGTGGCCTCCGGTTTCCCACGAAAGACGTTCGGATAGAAACGGAGTAACCGCGATGCAGGTTACCTGCAGCCCGTGCGTTTCGACGAGGCCCGCCTCGCCGCGCCAGGAATGCAGACGATCTCCCAGATTCAATGGGCTTTGCGGTTTCCCGATTCCAGGGGAAACGAAAAGGCCCGGATTCTGAGGTCCGGGCCTTTGGTTGTGAAAAGCGGTCAAGCCGTCAGACGCAAAGCCAGACGCTTTACCGGTAAACGGTGAAAGTGAGGGTCGTGGTGTGTGTCACTCCGCCGCCCGTGCCGGTGATGGTGATGACGGACGTGCCGGTCGGAGCATTTCTCGACACGGTGAGGGTGAAGTCCGACGTGCCCGAACCGGGCGCCGCGACGGGGTTGGGGCTGAAGCTGCCGGTCACGCCCGAGGGAATTCCCGAAGCCGAGAGCGTGATGGGCGCGTCAAACCCGCCGGAGACCGAGGTGGTGACCACCGCATAACCGCTCTGCCCGCGGAACAGGTAGCCGGAACTCGGCGAGACCGAGATCGTGAAGTTTCCGCTGCTGGTCGAGGTAACGGTGAGCGAGACGGAAGTCGTGTGAGTGGTGCTTCCGCTCGTTCCCGTCACGGTGATCGCGTAGGTGCCCGCCGTAACCGTGGAGGCAACGGTGATCGACATGGTCGACGTGCCGGCGCCGGTGATCGAAGTGGGGCTGAAGCCGACGGTGACGCCCGAGGGCTGGCCGGAAGCCGTCAGGCTGACTGCCGAATCGAATCCGCCGGTCACGGTGCTGGTGATCGTCGAGGAGCCAGAGCCGCCCTGGGCGATCGAAACCGATCCCGGCGAGGCCGACAGGCTGAAGCCGGGCTGGGTGGTCGAGCTGCCTGCGAGAGCGTTGATGAGGCCCTGTCCGTTGGGGCTGCCCCAGCCGGTGACCAGGTCGTAGCCAACGACAGCCGAATAGCTGCCCGACGTGCCGCTGGTGATGTCGTGAAAATCGGTAGCGTAGTCCGACGTCACGTTTTGCTCGTAGATGGTGGGGTTGATGAAGCCGATCGTCGACTTCCCGTTCTCGGCCAGTTGCTGATTGACGAGAGCAATGTAGCCGGCCCACATGGGCGTGGCAAAGCTGGTGCCGCCGTATTCGTTGGCGGTGCAGGTGGTCTGGTCGGCGCAGACGTAGAAGGTGAAGTTGGCGTTGGCCGAGACGTCGGGTCCGTTGCGCAGCGTCGTCGAGCCCTTGTTGCTCGAGTTGATGACGCCGGAAATCTGTTGCCACGAGGGGATGGGAATGTCATCCGGCGAGATACCGCCGCCGGAATCGGACCATGCCGTTTCGGATGCCCAGGGGCCGGCAGCGCCGGACGTGGTCAGATCGGTGCCGCCGACGGAGACGATATTCGCGTCATCGGCCGGCCAGGCTTCATTGCGCGAGGACCACGTGGAGTCGTCGCCCGACGCGGCGAAAAAGTTCTGGCCCTGCGATGCCATCTTCTCGAAATAGGGATCGAGGGTGCTGGCGTCGGCCGGGGTCCATCCCCACGAGCAGCCGATGGTCGTGGGCAGCGGGCTGTGCGTGGTCATGGCGCTGATAATGGCCGTGTCCGTCGACCCGATATACTCGGTCATGCTGGCGAGCCCCGGAGCCATCCCCAGCGCCTGGGTCATGTCGAGCGTCTGCTCGGTGTCGTCGCAGCCCGAGGACTCCGTGCAGCTCGTGCTGGTGCCGTCGGTCGACAGCAGCACGGGCGTGATGCCTGCGGTCTGTCCGACGTTCTTGTAGTAGGTGTTGAAGTCGGCGAGATCGGTTCCCTCGTATTCGAGCAGGCCGAGGTTCTGGCCGGAGCCGGTGAGCGCCGTTCCGCCGTAATAGGCCGCGCGCATATCGCTGCCGAGGAAGGACGCGTCCGGTCCCGAGCCGGTGGTGGCGTGCTTCGCAACGTCCTCAGGACGCATCCCATGCGCCCTGGCATAATCGCTCTTCTTCACGAACATCGGATGCGGAATGGAGAAATTGTCCAGCCCCGAAACATGCCACAGCGCAAAGGGCAGACTGGTGACGGGCTCGCGGTCCGGCGCATAGAAGTTCCGGTTCTCTGTCGGGTGCCTGTAGACGCGCATATTCAGGTGGAAGGCGCTCTCAATGGCCGAGACCGGGCCCCGGACTTGCACATCCATGCCGTCGCGCGTGCCGCCCACGACCGTGAATCCGTTGGCCCTGGCCCAGCGAAGCACCGTGTCGTAGTCCTTTTGCGTGGGGCCGAAACGCGCGGTGAACTCCGCGGGAGTGAGGAATTGCCGGTACGAGGGGCTGGCGGGATTGTAGAGATCTTCGAGGAACCACCTTAGTCCTTGCCGATCGCGCAGCGGCAGCACGAGATCGAGCTGCATGATCTTTTCGGAGTTGAGGCGGCCGACCGGCGGCGCCTGGCCGTTTAGAACCGCTTCACGCACGTGGTGCGTGAGCACTGATTGCGCCTGAGAAAGGCCCGTCATGCTCGCAGCAGCCAGGATCGCAGCGGTAGCGAGCGAAGAGAAACCCAATCTTCGAATCACGGTTGCTCCTTTACCTAAGTAGAAGGGGGATGGTCCCGTCGTCGGAAGTGGGACGGTTCGCCATTGTCACAATTTGAAGTAACAAAAAGCAAGGACAAACTGAAGGAATGGCGTTACCGTCAGCGCGCCGGTGTCGCAGAGCCGGGCAAGCCGGGAACCGCGTCGCGATCTTGCCGCCAGTGGCCCAGCAGCTCGGTGGCCACGCGGTGGCCGACCTGGTAGGCGGCTTCGAGCGACGGCAGGTATCCGCTGTATGTGCCGACGCGCTGGTTGACCAGGCTTTCCGCCGCGGACATGCCCCGCGGCCCGCGGTCGAAGTTGCTCACCGTGCGCAGCACGAGGATGCGCTGCCAGTCGACGCGCCCGGCCTTGCCCAGCATTGCGAGCGACTGCAACGTGCCCGTGTCCTCCATGGCCGTGGTCACGAACTCGCCCTGCCCGTTTGTGAAGTAGCGCACCCACTCCGTGGCCCAGGCGTCGAGGAGCTTGCCGTGCCAGAACGTGGAGGAGGAGATTTCGTCGCCCATCATGACTCTGGGCGGGAGCTGCGCCGCGGCGCCGTCAAAGTGGCTGCGAAGCTCGCGCAGGCGGTCGGTGTCGGCGAGCGGTATCTCGCGCGTCAGATTGAGGGCCCATTCGGCCAGGCCGGCGTTCAGCGTGTAAACTTGCCCTTCGAGCGGCGTCGCAGGCGGCTCGAAGGGCCGTGTCTTGCGCAGAGGCACGTAGCCGGTGGTCCAGTCCGACGGAATCTCTCTCGCATCGATCTCGTAGCCCAGATCGCCGTCGATCACGTGCCGCGCCCACACCGCCGAGCCCAGCGAAGCCCGGTCGGGGCTGGCTCCCGCGATGCCGGCAATCAGCCAGTAGGCATGGCTGAAGTCGAAGCGCGGATCGAGTCCCAGAGCCATGATGGTGGCCGCGGCGTGCGCTGTTCCCTGGCCCGTCAGCACGGCCATTTCGCCGTCGCCGTTCATGCGCACGGCGTGATAGCCGGCAGGCAGCGGATAAACGCGATCGAGATGGTCGCGCTCTACCCAGTACTGCAGTTCGCCAGGTGTGTCGCCGGTGTCGTTGCCAACCTCGAACATGGCGACAACGACCACCTTCACCGGAATCGGCACCGGTCTGGCGGCGCAGACCGATGCACAGAGGGCCAATGTCACCAGGCAGGGAAGAAGACGCAATCGCGGGATCATTGACTGAGATATTATCGGAGCCTTGCATGCGGCCCAAGCGTTACCATGTTGAGATTCCCCCTTCGCCGCAACTCATCTTTTGTCATGAATCAGTGAAGCGCTCATCCTGGAGGCGAAAGTGCCCTCCCTTCCTGCCGCCGTTCCCGACCTGCTCGACCGCCTGGAAGCCTTTCACGGCCTGCAGCAGCCGAGCTGGCCCGTCGATCCCTACGAGTTTCTGATCTGGTGGCACTGCGGCTACCCGGCCAGCGATGCGTCCTGCGCGCGGGGATGGGAGGCGCTGAGACGCACCGTCGGCGTCGACCCGGAAAGAATCCTCGCCGCCCCGCTCGCGAAAATGACAGAAGCGCTCAAAGGCAGCGGCATGTTTCCCGAGGTTCGCGCCGCGTATCTGAAGGAGATCGCCCAGCGCGTGCTGAGCGAGTTCGGAGGCGATCTGCGCGCGGCGCTGGCAACGATGGGCAACAATGCCCGCAAGGCGCTCAAGACCTTTCACAGCATCGCCGATCCCGGCGCGGACCGCATCCTGCTCTTCGCGCGCATCGCGCCTGTGGCCGCCGTGCCTTCGAACTGCACCCAGGTATTGGGGCGCATCCGCAACGGAGCGGATTCCGACACCTACACCGCGAGCTATCGCGACGCGCAAAAAGCCATCGAGGCCGAGGTGCCGCGGCAGTTCCACGCGCGAGCGCGCGCCTACCTTCTGCTCAAGGAGCACGGGCAGACCCTCTGCAAGCGCACCCATCCGAAGTGCGGCGAATGCCCGGTGCGCGAGGCTTGCGCCTGGTTTGCGCAGTCGCGATAAGGGCGATCGATCGCGCGCAGACAAAAGAATGACAAAAGAAAGACACCCGCGCCGCCGCGCCACCGCTATTGTGGAACAGAGCCGGTGCGAGACCTGAGGCCCGGCCTTGTTGTCAGTTAGAGCAACTCATAACAGCAACCCCCAGGAAAACCCTCCCCCTCCCCACCCTTGTTGCATCTTCCCGGCGCCGCGGCGCCGGAAGGGCCACAGTACTTTTGAAGATGCCGTAAAGGCCGGAGTTGTCCTTTGTCCGACGATGCGCGGGCAGAACACGCTGCGGACACAGGGCAAAGCGGAGAAGAAATGCAAATCGGGGAATATGCAGGGGCTGAAGTGTCTGCGTGAGAACCCGGGCCCAGGGCCATAAAGCCGGTTTCAAAAGACCCATGGCTAAAGCCACGTCGATGTTTTGCGCCGAAACCAGCAGCCTGAAGGCTGATGCTCCCTCCAATTCGGACATCGAAGATTTGCCCAACCGGGTTTTCACGCACACTCTGAAGCCCCGGTCGATTTTGCGGTGCATGCGGCACGGCTGAAGCCATGCCAGGTTACAAGGCCACGTTGCAGGGAGTTTTTCCGCAGCCTGTGATGCCCGTGCTCTCCCGGCGGGAGCCACTTCGCCAGCGAGGCGGCAACAGCCGCGCCGATGATAGCCTGAATGTTTATGGCACCGGCGGCGAAGGTCGATTTTCTGGTCATGGGCGCGGGCGTCGCCGGACTTCGCGCCGCGGTGGAGCTGGCCGATCACGGCGACGTTCTGGTCGTCACCAAGGAATCGCTGGGCGAATCGAACACGCATTACGCACAGGGCGGCATCGCGGTCGCCATGGAGGGAGACGAGGACGTCGCCCTGCACCTCAACGACACGGTCGCGGCGGGCGACGGGCTCGTCTACCGGCCGGCGGCGCAGGCGCTGGTGGCCGAAGGTCCGGAGCGCGTCGCGGAGCTCATCGAGTGGGGCGCGCGCTTCGATCGCGAGGGAGGACGCCTGCTGCGCACGCGCGAAGGCGCACACTCGCTGCCGCGCATTCTCCACGCCAACGGCGACGCGACCGGAGCCGAAATCAGCCGCTCGCTCGCTGCCTTTGCGCGCGCGCACAAGCGCATCCGTTTTGCCGAGTGGACGATGGTGACTGCGCTTGTGGCGTCCGAGGGAGGCGTCATCGGCGCGGATCTGCGCGATCGCCAGAACCGGATCGGGCGCATCGGCGCGCGCGCCGTGCTCGTCGCCGCCGGCGGCGCGGGCCAGGTCTACTCCGACACGACCAATCCTCCCGTCGCCACGGGAGACGGCATCGCGCTGGCTGCCGAAGCCGGCGCGGAGCTCGCCGACATGGAGTTCTACCAGTTCCATCCCACCGCGTTCTCGCTGCCCGGCGCGCCGCGGTTCCTGCTGAGCGAAGCGCTGCGCGGCGAGGGCGCGTATCTGCGCAACGACAAAAGCGAGCGGTTCATGGAGCGCTATCATCCGCTGCTCGAGCTGGCTCCGCGCGACGTGGTGGCCCGCGCCATCACGCGCGAAGGCGCGGGTTCCGGGCCGTCCGAAGCGCGGCCCGCCTGGCTCGACATGCGCCACGTGAAGGGCGTCGACCTGCATGCGCGCTTCCCCGGCATCTCGGCGTTCCTCGCGCGCTATGGCCTCGATCTCGCCCGCGATCCGATTCCCGTGCGGCCGGCGGCGCACTATCTGATGGGCGGGATTCGCACGGATCCCGATGGCCGGTCGAGCGTGCGCGGTCTCTACGCGGCCGGCGAGGCGGCATGCACGGGCGTCCACGGCGCCAATCGCCTGGCTTCGAATTCGCTGCTCGAGGGACTGGTCTTCGGCGCACGCGCGGCAAAGGCAATGATCGCCGACGATCTTCCTCTGGAGGCAGCGAGCGGCGGCGGAGACGACCTGGCTCCGCGAGACGCCGGCGAAGAAGCCGAACTCGAATCGCGAGTCGCGAAGTTTCAGCGTTCCATGTGGGCCGATGCGGGATTGCTGCGGGAAGAGTCGACGCTGCGACTGGGGCTCACCGCGCAAGCAGAATTCGAAGCATACATCGGCCGGTTTTCGGCGCAAGGGAAAAACAGCCGCCGCCTCGTCGAAGCGCAGGCTATTTGCCGCGTCGCCCGCGCCATCCTCGTTTCGGCGCTTGCCCGCGACGAGAGCCGCGGCGCGCACTTCCGTAACGATTTTCCGCATCGCGACGACGAGCGTTTCCTGAAACACTCGGTGCTCGCCGGTGACGGGGCGATCGCCTTCGAAGCGTGGCCCGCAAAGCATACTCCGATGCAATGGAGCGAAAGCCGGGCACTTGCGCAAGGCGCGTCGCGGAGCGAAGCTTCCTGATTTCGGCGTCCTCGTGGGGCGGCGCGTCGCATTTCCCGGGCACTGCTCTTGTCCGATCCGGTGGCGCTCCGCCTGCAGATCGCCGCGCTCATGCCGCGCGGGCTTGTTGCTTCCATCGCTGCGCATTCACGCCCATCGCCAGCAGCCACAGCATGGGCAGCACTTCGCCGAACAGGCCGGCCATGGTGTTGTACGGCGCGAGGCGGCCGGAAAGCGGCGGCGAAAGGTAGATCAGCCAGACAGCTCCGGCCATGGCCATGAACGCTCCCAGCACTCGCGGCAAAAATGCCGACCGGAAGATGAGCCAGCCGATCAGCAGGCAATACAAGCCGTGAAAGAGCATGGCGATGTTCACATTGCCTGGATGCCATCGGAGCGCTTCGAGCGCGAGGCCGGCGAGATTCAAAAAGAGAGCCAGAAATGCGAGTCCTCTGCTGACGGGTTTGAAGATCGCATAGAGGAGCACCGTAACCACGGCATAGCACGCGACGGGAACGACGATGGCCACAATGACGTACCTCCCGGGAGCAAAGAACTCGCAAAAGACGGCGACGATCACGGCAAGAAAATAGAACGCGCCGGCGATTCGGGCCCACCGGCGCGGCGACGTCTCGTGAAGATGGGTCACTTTTTCCTGAGTCGCCATTTTGTCCTCCATTGCCTGAGCAATGAGGCTGGGCGGATCGATCATCGTTCAACGGGCTCGGTCTGCTGCTTCCATTTATCGGAGTTCACTCCCATTGTCAGCAGCCATAGAGCCTGTTATTAACTTTGCACCCGTAAACCCAATGGAATCATCGCGCTTTTTACGAGGCAACCGGAATTCAGAAGGAAACAGTAGATGCATTCCGCGTCACATCTCACGGGCAGTGCATTTTGCGCGGGCTTTGAGCACTCGGGCAACATGTGCTGTTCCTGAAGGTTAATAACAGGCTCTAGCGTCAGCACCCCCTCGCCGAGAGCCCCAGGCACGAGATTGTATGGCGACAGAGAAATGGCTAGATGCGAGGAAAAGAAAGTCAGCCAGCCCAAACCGGCTAACAGCATGAGCACTCCGAGAAATCCCGGCAGGTACGTCGATCTGAGAATCAGATATCCAATCAGCAGGCAATGAAAACCAAAGATGGCCACGCCGATCCGGTAGCCAGCATTGAAAGTCGCCGCAGAATGGACGCCATTGCGGAATGGCAGATCGCCGAAGTAGTTCAGCGAAACGGCGCTCATCCAAGCAACGTAGATCAACCTGATCGAGGCGGCAAGGAATGAGAGCGGCCGGTCGAGCGGCGTGAACAGATAGTAGAAAAGGAGCGCCACGGCGGTATCGCAGGCGAGGGTGATAATCATCCTCGCCGGGGTGGCCGTCGCTGCGCCGCTCGGCGCGGCGACGAAAATGATCAGGTAGCAGGCGCCGGCGACTCTGGCCCAGAGCCGTGGCGAAATCGAGCAAGTCCGGGTCGGAATCCGGGTGTTCGTTGCACTGAAGTTCATGCCGACTCGCTCTTTGGGAAGTTTTGCGGCTGCTCTTCGCCCATGGTCGGGCCGAGTCCATTGCCGAAACAGTCAGAGGGCTTCATTGGATTTCGCTTTGCCGTCAAGAGATACGAGCGGTTGAACAGAGGAGTTCCATCTTCCCGGGCGATAGCCGACGGCTTCGATCCGCCGGATTGCCTTTGCGCCTAGTTCGGCAGGCTGAATGCGTACAGGCTGTCGCCGGCGCCGAAGACGATGTACTGCTTTCCATCGAGCATGCAGGTGACGATGCCGCCCGATTCCGTGGCGCCCAGTTCACTGTGCCAGAGGATATCGCCTTTGGCGGCGCTGTAGACGATCAGGTTCTTCTGGTCGTCGCCGGTGAAGACAAGATCGCTCGCCGTCGCAAGGATGCTCGGGCCCACGGTCGTCGGCGCGTTGTTCAGGCTGGGATACTCGTGCTTCCAGACGACGTTGCCGGTGAGCGGATCGATGGCCTGGAGCACGCGCTGCGTGCGGCCGATGCTCATGCCGGTGCCGCCGTAGCCGGAGGGTTTTTCGCTGTCGTCGGTGAGATAGTAGATCGCCTTGCCTTCGACGGAGTTCACGTAAACCAGCCCGGTGTGCGGATTGTAGGCCGGGGCCGGCCAATTCGACGCATTCACAATGTTGATCGATCCGCCCACCGATGGGTCCTTGTCGGGAATTGGAACCGGCTCGCCCTGTGGCGAAAGGCCCGAGGCCCAGTCCAGCGGCACGTAGGGTTTTACCACGAGATGTTCGCCGGTCACGCGGTCGAGCGTGACAAAGAAGCCGTTGCGCGCGGCCTGCGCCAGCAGCTTGCGGGGCTTGCCGCCGATCGTGGCATCGAAGAGGATGGGCGCGGTCGTGTTGTCGAAGTCGTGCGTGTCGTGCGGCGAGACCTGGAAGTACCACCTGAGCTTTCCCGTGTCCAGATCGAGCGCGACGATCGACTCTGTCCACAGGTTGGCTCCAGGGCGTCCCTGACCGGCAAAGACCGGGTTGGTGTTGCCGGTGGGCCAGTACAAAAGATTGAGCCCGGGATCGAAGGTGCCCGGCATCCACGTCATGCCGCCGCCGTGATCGGCGGCCGTTTCATTCGGCCAGGTCTTCAAGGCCGGATCGCCCGCGCGCGGCGTCGACCACCAGGTCCATTGAAGATCGCCGTTCGCCGGATCGAACGAATCGAGAAAGCCGGGCATGTCCATGGCGTCGCCACCGACGCCGACGATGACGTGGTCCTTGACGATCAGCGGCGCCGAAGTGGAGAAGTACTGCTTGCGCGCGTCGGCATAATTCCTGCGCCACAGCTCGCGCCCGGTATTCGCGTCGAGCGCGATGAGCCAGTTGTCGGGCGTGAGGAAGAATACCGTCGATTTCCAGATGCCGACGCCGCGCTGGCCCACGAGATGCCCGCCGTGGTCGACCCAGTCATAGTGCCACAGCTCGCGCCCCGTGCGCGCATCGAGCGCCCACACATGGTCGGGAATCGTGATGAAAAGCACGCCGCCGACCATGAGCGGCGTGCACTTGATGACGGGAACCGGCGCGCCGCGCTGCGCGCCGACGGCAGCGATCCGGAAAACCCATTGCCGCGCGAGCCGGCCGACGTTGCCCGGGCCGATCTGCGTGAGCGTGCTATACCGCTCGCCGCTGTAGTCGCCGTTGAAGGTGGGCCAGCTTGCGACGGGCGTCTTCCCGATCGCGTCCGGGTCGAGCCAGACGTGCGGCGCCTGGGACCACACCGCGGCTGTCACCGCCGCCACGATCGCCGCGCAGAGTGCGCCCGCCGGCCTCATTTCAGCGTGTCCAGATAAGCCGTTACGTTGTGCATCCCGTCATTGGTCAGAGTCAGGATCATCTGCTGGTGCGCGGCCAGCGGATCGTTCATCCTTACATCGACACCAGGTTCGCGATCGATGACATGCGTCTGACCTGCACCGTCGACCAGCGTGATGCGGAAGTCGCTCACCTGCGTGACGCGGCCGGCGATTGTGGGGCCGTCCGCCGTCTTCACCGCAGCGGTGACCGCGAGCCGTTCGTCGCCGCTGCGAGAGGGCCAGATCCAGGCGCGCTGGAGTTGGTCGGGCGAGCGGAATTTGGCCGCGATGTGCGCGAAGGTCTCCGCGGTGTGGCACGACATGCAGTGAGCCACGACGTATTCCTGTCCCTTCGCGGCATTTCCCACCAGGATATTGAGCACGCGGTAGGCACCGCGGTTGGCGACCTCCTCGACCTGCAGATGCAGAAACTCGGCGATGTCCCTGAGTTCCTCGTCCGGCATGGTGGCAAAGGCCGGCATTCCCTTGTCGGGCCTTCCTTTCCTGAGGAAAGGCAGCAGATGCTCGCCGTGATCGTCGCCGAGCACCTCGTCCGAGGTGATCAGGCCGGGGCCGGTCGCGCCGCGCGCCTGCGGGCCGTGGCAAAAGGCGCAATTGCCCTGATAGACGGGCGCTCCGCGCGCCGCGGCGGCCTTGTCGGGCACTGCGCCCAGGCCGAGGAACTGGCGCGTGGCCGCGGCCCGCTGTTCGGGTGTCATATTCTGGTATTGCCGGACGCCATCCTCGCCGGCGTTTTGCGTCTGCTGCCCGATCGAAGCAGCCGCGAGAGCGACGATGCCGCCGGCGAGCAGGCAGCCGGGAACGCGAAGCAATCCTGGTCCGCGCCATCTGCGTCGCGAGCAGGGAATCGAACGATCGTTCCGAACACGCTCCTGCACTGCAAGTTTCTCCATCCGGGTACACTCGCATCCTGTATATCAGAATCTCCACGCGCCCTTTCGAAGGCGAGGCGCGACGGGCGGCCGACACAAGCGGCTCGCATCCGCTTTGGCATAGAATGGCTTCGTTGGCTTCCCCGATGCGACGGCGACTGTCCAAGTGCTGCATAGTGTTCTGCTCTTTGATCGCAAGCGGGCTGCTGTTTTCCCAGGAGCCGTCGGGCACGCTGCGGCAGGCCGATGGCGATTTCCGCGCCGGCGTGGACGCGCTCAACCGCAACGACCTGAAGACCGCGCAGGAGAAGTTCGAATCCGTGGTCCGGCTGGAACCGGGAATCGAGCAGGGCCATGGGGCTCTGGGAGCGGTACTTGTCCGCGAGGGCCAATGGGCCGCAGGCATCCGGGAGCTGGAGAAAGCCCTGGCGATCACGCCGGCCGACGACGCGGCGCAGCTCAACCTGGCGCTGGCCTACGCGGAGACCGGGGCTCACGCCAGGGCGGTTACGCTGTTCGCCAGGGCCGAGGCTGAAGCCAGGGCGCGAAGCTCGCAACTGCCTGCGCAAACGCTGGTGCTTTACGCCCAATCGCTGGCGGCCACCGGTCACATCGACACCGCGATTGCGCACATGAAAGAGGCCGCCGCGCAAACCGGCGAAACCGCGCAAATGCACGACGACCTCGGATCGCTCTACGCGCAGCGGCGGGATTGGCCTCACGCCGAAGAGGAGTTCGGCCAGGCGCTGCGCATGGAGCCGAGCCTTGCCCCGGCGCATCTGCACCTTGGCTTTGTGCTGCAGGCCGAGCAGAAGGGCGACCCGGTTGCGGAATGGACCGTGGCCTGCACACTGGCGCCGAACGAGGCTCAGATCCTGTTGCCGGCGGGCAAGGCGCTGGCCGATGCCGGGCAGGACGAAAAGGCCGCGCCCGTCCTGGAACGGGCCGTGCGCCTGGAGCCCGGCTCGAGCGCGGCGGCCTACGCGCTGGCCCTGGTGTACCAGCGCACGGATCGCGTGGTGGAGGCCACGGAACTGCTGAAGAAGGTTGTGCAGGCGGAGCCCAGGAACGCCGACGCGCTCATCAACCTCGGCCTGGGTTTGAGCCAGCTCCATCGGGCGCAGGAGGCGCTGCCCTATTTGCAGCGGGCGATCGCACTCGATCCCACAAGCCTGACGGCGCACCAGGATCTGGCGGCGGCGTATCTCCAGGTCGACCAGGTCGCCAACGCGGTCATGGAGCTTCGCGCCGCGCTCAAGCTGGCGCCCGACTCGCCCAAGGTGCACTACGACCTGGGAGTGGCGTACAAGCTGCAGGACGATGCGGCCGAGGCCATTCCGCAACTGGAGGCAGCCGAGAAGCTCGATCCTTCCGGATATGAGGCGCCGTATGTGCTGGGCCTGCTGTACAACCAGGTGGCCCGATACGATGAGTCCGCGCAGCAACTGGAAAACTCGCTCAGGCTGCACAGCCGGAACGGCGATGGCTGGTCGACGCTGGGAAACGTCTACCTGAAGCTGAACAAGCTGCCCGAGGCGGCTTCCGCGCTGCGCAAAGCCATCCAGCAACTTCCCGCCCAGTCCGACCCGCACCTGTTGCTGGCCAATGTTCTGATCCAGCAGGGCCATACCGCCGAAGCCGCCCAGGAGCGCAAGACCGCTGCCGATCTGATGCGCGCGCACATGAACCTGCAGCGCGCCCAGGTGGCGACCAACTCCGGCAAGTCGCTGCTGGGCGAGGGCAAGGTCGACGATGCCATCGTCGAGTTTCGCAACGCCCTCGGCTTCGACGCGAAGTATGCCGAAGCCCACCTGGAGCTGGCGAAGGCGCTGGACAGACAGGGCAAGACGAAGGAGGCGGAAGCGGAGCGCGCGCAGGCCAGGGCTCTGGAAGCCGAAGGTGGCGATCCGGCGTCCGCGCCCTGAGGCGTGGCCTGGACCGTTTCAGGAGGCAGCGTCTCCTCTTTTGCGCTGCTCAAGGTCGCCACTCCCTGTTGGTCGCGTCGACTTCGCGATTCCTGCTTCGGATAGAGAATTTCCTGAAGCGGCGTGCGGCGCTTTGACAAACGGCGCGAGGTTTCCGGCGCACGGCAAAATTCTCCCGTACCCCTCATCAAAATGAGTCTCCTGCCGTCTATTCGAACGATGGGCGCCGGGCGCATGGCGGCCCATGCGAGCAAGTTTCGATCGCCACTGCGTCAGAACCACCGGAGGATCAAGAGAATGCGAAGCACTCTGTTAGCGCTCACCCTGAGCGGCATGCTTGCATCGGGCGCCTGCGCCTATGCGCAGGACCAGGACAATTCACCCCCACCGCAAGGCCAGTGGGGCCAGGGGCCGCATCGGATGGACCCCGATCGCCAACTTCAACGCCTCACCCATGAGCTCAGTCTCAGCTCCGATCAGCAATCGCAGATCAAGCCGTTGCTCGTGGACCAGCAGCAAAAGATGCAGGCTCTCTTCCAGGATCAGTCCCTTGCCCAGGAAGACCGCCGCGCCAAGGCCAAATCGATTCGCGACGACACGCACAGCAAGATTGAAGCCCTGCTCACCGACGAACAGAAACCGAAGTACGAGGCCATGGAGCAAAGAATGAATCGTGGCCCCGGCGGACCGCCGCCGCAGTAAGATCCCGCGCGGCTCCCATCAGCGAAGGCGTCCGATCGCCGTTTCCTTCCTCCGAAGGGTGCGGCCAAGGCATCGGGCGCCTCGCGCGGCACGGCGCATCGTCGAAATCCAGCCTGCCCCGCAGTGCCCCAGCCGGCCTTCAGATATCATGGCGAAATCGATCGTGTACATCGCTGCAAGCGCAGTTCGCAGTCGGGACCGGTGCGTCAATTGCCAGCGATTCGCGGATCGGACTCTCCGGGGGGGCGGAACGTGCGGTCAAGAACTCGGGTTATCGGCGGAGTGGGTGCTGTTGTCCTCCTCGCCGTTCTGGTTTGTTTTGTCTACCTCGAGACAAGAGGCGGGTATTATCCCAGCTACGCCGCCGCCACTTTCTCCACCCTGGCGGCGCCTGCCGCGGGCGGCCATGCGGCAGGCGACCCTGTTGCACACACCGACGCCGGAGCGCTGCGCGGAGCATTCGCGGGATCGGCGGTCGCGTTTATGGGAATACCTTACGCGCGTCCTCCGGTGGGCGAATTGCGCTGGGAGGCTCCTCAACCGGCTACGCCGTGGACGGGAGTGAGAGACGCAGCGCGGCCGGGACCCGCATGCGCGCAGGACCCCGCGGGACTGACTCCGTTTTTGGCTCCCATGGCCAAGGCTTATGGCTCGAGCTATGCAGCACCGCCCGTGCAGTCGTCGGAGGACTGCCTCTACCTGAACGTGTGGGCGCCGAAGTGGCCACCAAAGAACGCCCTTCCGGTGATGGTCTGGCTGCATGGAGGCAGCAACAAAGTGGGAAGCGGGGCGCAATCGAGCTATAACGGCGCTTCGCTGACCGCGCGCGGCGTGGTGCTGGTCACCATCAACTACAGGCTCGGCGTCACCGGTTTCTTCTCTCATCCCGAACTTACCGCGAAATCGCCGCACCACAGCTCGGGGAATTACGGATTGATGGACCAGATTGCCGCCCTCGAGTGGGTACGCAACAACATCGCGCAGTTTGGCGGCGACCCGCAGAATGTCACGCTGTTTGGCGAGTCCGCCGGGGCGATCGATGCGGCGATGCTAATGACCACTCCGCTCGCGGAGGGGCTCTTTCGGCGCGTCATCTCAGAAAGCGGGCCGGCGTTCAGCCCGGCGCTGACGCTGTCGCAGGCCGAAGCGTTCGGGAAGGCGGTCGCCGATCTGGCGCCCGGAGACCCGCATGCAACGCCGCTGGAGCGATTGCGTGCCTTGCCTGCCGCAGAGGTCGAGAAACTGGTCGTCAAGGCCAAACAACACTTCGCCGGCGATACCTCATCCTTCACCGAGGATGGCTGGGTGTTGCGTCAATCGCCGCAGCAAGCCTTCCTGAACGGCTCGATTCTGAAGGTCAATCTTCTGATTGGCCTCAATGGACGCGAGCTGAGCGCCTTCCGTCTGGCCGCCGCCGCGCCGGGAAATCCCCTGGGCAACCAGAAGGGCGGAGCAGCGGGCGCTCTGAAGCAGTTCTCCGACGCCGCCCGCCCCTTTTTCGGGATCTGGACGAAACCGGCCATCGCGCTTTACGT
Organism: Acidobacteriaceae bacterium; assembly: GCA_030039035.1. Classification (GTDB taxonomy): domain Bacteria; phylum Acidobacteriota; class Terriglobia; order Terriglobales; family Acidobacteriaceae; genus Telmatobacter. Next base: position 34,441 of record JASHQQ010000210.1, read on the forward strand.
CGGCGATATCCTGACGCGCCGCGAAGCAGGCTTGGATCGGGCTGCGAATGACCTTGTGGTGGCCTGCCCGATTGGCGCCATGGCGTCGCTGACCAGCGCGGCCGGCCAGCGCGTCTTCGTGTACCGCTTCGAACGATCCATTCCGGGCAAGGGGCAAGCAGAGCTGGGCGCATTTCATGGCCTTGAAGTTCCGTACGTTTTTGGGGACCTGCGCGACCCGGCCTGGCAATGGCTGCCGTTCACCTCCGACGATGCAGCGCTTTCGAACCTGATTCAGACTTACTGGACGAACTTCGCGAAATCCGGCAGTCCGAATGCTCCAGGCTTGCCCAACTGGCCGGCATGGAGCGACGGCAAAAAGGAGTTTCTCGAAGTGAGGAAAGATGGAAGCATCACAGCCCAACGCAGTTTTCCGCCGCTCTTCAGCGACCTTTCCGCCGGGGATCTGAGGAAAGGCTTCAGGAGCGAGTAAACCAGGATGCCGTGAGCCAGGGGCGCGCCGGTTTTTCGTGTACAGCCGCAGACCGGGCGGCTATACTTTTTCTGGCAGTTCCCCATCGCAACGGATCGCTCCGGCTCGGAAAAGAGATCGGATGAACGAACCCAGCCGGCCTTCGAGCGCGACGTTGGCTGCCGTGGAATGGTAGGGGTCAGTTTCGCTCAGGGGCTAAAGCCTCCGAGTCTTTTGGGGTCAAAGGAACGTGCGGGCTGAGCAGGCTGCAGAAAAGGGCAAGGCGGTGAAGAAATGCAGCTCGAGGAATCTGCCGGGGCTGAAGCGCGCGTTGATTTTGCGGTGCTTGCGGCGCGGCTAAAGCCGTGCCCTGTTACAAGGCCACGCTGCAGGGAGTGTTTCCGCAGCCTGTGAAGCCCGTACCCTCCCAACCGACCCGCTACCCGAGGAATTCAGGCGTGTTGAAGAGCCGGACCCGGACCACCTGCGCCTTCATCGTGCCGCTGATCGCCGCCGGCGTGCTGTGCCTCGGCACCACGCACGCAGGCGAAGACCCGCGCGCCGGGGAAGAGACCGCCCGCAAGGCCTACGCCGATCAGATCCGCAAGACCTATCATTTTGACTTCACCAAAGACAGCATCTCGCAGCCCGGCAACGCGAAAGTGGAAGGCAACGACTTTCTTCCGCCGTCCGCGTTTCCCGACGCCCAATACTGCGGCCATTGCCACCAGGAGGCCTATCACCAGTGGCGGCAGGCGTTGCACTCCAACTCGTTCCGTACGCCGTTCTATCGCGAGAGCGTCAACATTCTGATACGGACCAGGGGGATCGCGTTCGCGCGTCACTGCGATAGCTGCCATAACCCGGTGGGTGTGCTGGCCGGCGCGCTCGACCCGAGCTACAACGGCGACCGCTCCTCTTTCGACCGCGACGGCCTGACCTGCATGGTCTGCCACTCCATCCAGAGCGTCGATTCCAAGCTGGGCAATGGGGGATTCGTGCTCGCTGTTCCCGCGGTGATCGTCGACGCGCAGGGCAACCGCGTTCCCGGCATGGTGCCCGACTCGGAGATCCTCGCGCACCTCGATCGCCATTCGAAGGCCGTGATGCAGCCGATCTACCACTCGGCAACGTTCTGCGCCGCCTGTCACAAGGCCAACCTGCCGCCCATGCTGAACGACTACAAGTGGATTCGCGCCTTTACCGCGTACGACGAGTGGCAGAACTCGAAGTTCTCGCAACAGAATCCCCTCACCTTCTACCAGGGCGACTTCACCACCTGCCAGGGCTGCCACATGCCCCGCTCGCCCAACACGTTACCTGAGCCCGGCGCGAAGAACGGAACCTTCGCTTCGCATCGCTGGGCTGCCGGCAACACCGCCGTGCCTTTCTACTATGGCTTCGACGAGCAACTGCAAAAGACCATTGAATTCCTGCGCAGCGGCAATTACCTGAATGTGGATATCTTCGCGCTGAAGATCGGCGACAACCCCCACCTGATCGCGCCGCTCGGCACGGTGCCCTTCACGCTTCCCGCCGGGCAGACCGTCGAAGCATGGGTCGTGATTCAAAACAAGAATATCGGCCACTCGCTGGTGCCCGAAGTGCGCGACCTGTACGAAGCCTGGACGCAGTTCACCGTGACCGACTCGAGCGGCGCCGAGGTTTACTCCAGCGGCTTCCTGCGGCCCGACGGCTCGCTCGACCCGAGCGCGCACAGCTTCACCAATCGTCCCGTGAACCTGTTCGGCGACTTTGTCGACAATCACATGGTCTGGACCATCCACTCGGTGGCCTACGACAACACTGTCCAGTCCGGCCGCTCGGCGCTGGTGCGCTATCGCTTCGAGCTTCCCGCCGATATCAAAGGCCCGGTCACGCTCACCGCGCGAGTCAACTATCGCCACCTGCGCCAGTCGTATCTGAACAACATCTTCGGTCCCGATCATCCGGCGTATCCGGTCGTCGAGCTCGCTTCGCGCGCGCGAACGCTCAGCGTCGGACACAACTCGCCGGAACCCGCGCAGCCGGGCGACAACCCGGAATGGATGCGCTGGAACAACCTTGGCATCGGGCTGCTCGACGAACTCCAGCATCAGGACGCTCTTGACGCCTTCCAGCAGGTGGTTCGCCTCAGGCCCGATTACAAGGACGGCTACATCAACGTCGCTCTCGACTACATCGACTGGGAAAAGTACGACGAGGCGCGCAAGCCGCTGGAGACGGCTCTCCAGCTTCATCCCGACGATGCCCGCGCCCTCTACTACATGGCGCTGGTCGAGCGGCGCGCGCGCAATTCAGCCGCCGAGACGGCCGACCTCGAAAAAGTCGTCGCCCAGTTCCCCGATTCGCGCGATGCGCGCCGCGAGCTGGGCATCTCCTACTACCAGCAGCACCGTCCCGACGAGGCCATCGCGCAGTTCAAGGCGCTGCAGGCCATCGATCCCGACGACCTTGCCGCGCATTACAATCTGGCGATTCTTTACCGACGCAAGGGGATGAAGCAACAGGCCGCGTTCGAGGCCGCGCAGTACACCATGAAGCGCATCGACCCGGGCGCTCCGACCTACTCGCTCGATTACCTGCGCAAGCATCCCGAGATTTCGAACGAGAGCGTGCCCTGGCACGTGCACGCCGAGGCGCCGGCGCCGACTCAGCGCGCTGCCGCGGAAAAACCGTAGGAAGGATCACGATTTGAGTCATCGCCGTTTCAGCCGTCGCCGTTTTATCCGTTCCCTCAGCCGCACCGCTCTGGTCCTTCCTTTCGCCGACATCGTCGCGCTGGCATCGCCCCAGCAGCAGGAGACGCCCGTCAAGATCGGTCCGCAGGAGCGCACCTACGACGCCAAACCTGCGCCCCCGCCGCCCGGGCCCAAATCGCCGATTGAGGGAACGCCGCTCGGCGTAAGCTTTGTCGAGGTCGCGCCCCAGGCCGGCCTGACCGAGGAGACCATCTACGGCGGCAAGCTGCACAACAAATATCTGCTGGAAACCACCGGCTGCGGCCTTGCTTTCTACGACTACGACCAGGACGGCTGGATGGACCTCTTCATGGTCAACGGATGGCGGCTTGAGGGCTTTCCCAAGGGCCAGGAGCCGCACTGCCGGCTTTTCAAGAACAATCGCGACGGCACGTTCACCGACATCACGATGGGCACCGGCCTGGAGCACAAGACCGGCTGGGGCCAGGCCTGCTGCGTGGGCGACTACAACAACGACGGCTGGGACGATCTCTTCGTCACCTACTACGGCCAGCCGGTCCTCTATCGCAACAACGGCAACGGCACTTTTGGTGACGTGACGGAGCAGGCCGGCCTCATTCAGCCCGGACCCAAGATCCGCTGGAACACCGGCTGCACTTTTCTGGACTACGATCGCGACGGCCATCTCGACCTGTTCGTGGCCAACTATGTCGATTTCGATCTGAAAACCGCGCCGCGGCCTGAAGACGGCCCATGCACGTACAAGGGCATCCTCGTGGCCTGCGGACCTCCGGGCCTTCCCGGCGGAAAGAACATTCTCTATCACAACCAGGGCGACGGAACCTTCGTGGACGTGAGCCAGAAGGCCGGCATGTGGACAGCCGTGGGCACCTATGGGCTCAGCGTCGCCGCATCGGACCTCGATGGCGACGGCTGGCCGGACATCTACGTGGCCAACGATTCGGCGCCGGCCACGCTGTATCAGAACCAGAAGGACGGCACCTTCCGCGACATCGCCATTGAAGCCGGCGCCGCGCTCTCGGCCGAGGCCAAACCCCAGGCCGGCATGGGTGTCTCCATCGGCGACTACCTGCACGATGGCCGCTTCGACATTGTGAAGACCAATTTTGCCGGCGACACCGATTCGCTCTACACAAATCTCGGCGACGCGAATTTCGAAGACCGCACCTATCCCGCCGGCCTCGGCGTCAACACGCGTCTCCTCGGATGGGGTGTCGGCTTCTTCGATATGGACAACGATGGCTGGCTCGACATCCTCATGTCGAACGGCCATGTCTATCCCGAGGTCGACCTTTCGAAAGAGGACCTGAAATACGCCGAGCACAAATATCTCTATCGCAACCTGCGGAACGGCCGCTTCGAAGAGGTGACGGACAAGGGCGGACCCGGCATTCTGGAAAGAGCGCCGGCGCGCGGCTGCGCCTTCGGCGACTACGACAACGATGGCGACATCGATATCGTCGTGAACTGCATGAACGCTCCGCCGCAACTGCTGCGCTGCGACTCCACCTGGAATCGCAACTGGATCAAGTTCAGGCTGGTCGGCACAAAATCCAACCGCTCCGGCATCGGCAGCAAGGTCACCGTGAGCGCCATGACCTCGCCCGGTGCGGACCGCCCGCTGGTCCAGACCGAAGAGCTGCGCAGCGGAGGCAGCTACTTTTCGCAAAACGATCTGCGTCTGCACTTCGGCCTGGAGCAGGCGAAGAAGGTCGATCTCGTCAAGGTTAGCTGGCTGAGCGGGCAGATCGATCAGTTCCGCGATCTCGAGCCCAATCGCCTCTACGTTCTCGAAGAAGGCGGCAAGATTCTCAGGACCGAGACGCTTCAGCCCGCGCGTCCGAAGGGTCCCGCCAAGGCATGATGGCGCGCGTCCCGATCCTGCTGAGGCTATCCACAAGGAGTGATCTACAAGCGCGGAAACTTCCGGGCGCTGCCCATGCAACGAATTCCGGGCGATTCACTTGCA
>JASHQQ010000211.1 GCA_030039035.1 Acidobacteriaceae bacterium
CTGCTGCAGCAGCTCGCAGAACTTGACCGCATTGTGCGGCGTCTCTTCGCTGGGCTTGATCACGATCGTGTTTCCGGTGATCAGTGCCGGTCCCGCTTTGCGCGCAATCAGAAAAAAGGGGAAATTCCAGGGGAGAATCCCGCCCACGACGCCGATGGGCCGGCGAAAGAGCAGAATGGTCTCGCCCTTGCGATCGCTTTCCACGATCTCGCCTTCGATGCGGCGTCCCCACTCGGCCATGTAATCGAGATAGCCGGCGGTGAACTCGACTTCCACGCGTGCCAAGCCCAGCGTTTTGCCTTGTTCTTCGGTGATGACGCGGGCCATCGGCTCGATATTCTGGCGTATCTTCGCCGCGATCGCACGAAGCAGCTTTGCGCGCGTCGCGGCCGGCTCCTTTTCCCAAAGCTTCTGCGCCGCCTCGGCGGCTTCCACCGCCGCGCTCACGTCGTCCAGACCGCTGTCGGGAACGGTACAGATCTCCGCGCTGTTCGCGGGATTCTTCACCACGATGCGATGGCTGCCCTGCGAAGGGACAAACTTGCCATTGACAAAGTTGTCGCAGTTTCTCATGGGAAAGGGTCCTCAGATCCGGCTACGTGGACTCTTCTTCGGCCAGCGCCGCCCCCGGCCACGCCAGGTCGCCGGAACAATACCTTGCATTCACGATACGCCGGTCCGGCTCTTCTGCCGCATACACCCAAATCATCGACATCTCGCCCGAAGATTGATTGAGGAACCGGTGGGGAACGCCCTTCGGGATGTAAGCCGTGTCGCAACCGCTGAGCTCGTACCGGCGGCCTTCGACCTGACAAATGGCCGTGCCCTCTACGATGGTGATCGACTCGTCGAAGTCGTGAATATGGCAGGGGAGCGAGGCGCCGGGAAGAAAGCGGCCGTGACCGCCGCAGATTCCCTGCAAGCCCCAGCGCTGGCCAAACAGATCGACAAAGAATGCGTTCTTCGCGAGCTCATAAACGGCGCTCAGATCGTGGCGAACGATGGTCTCCGGATCGGATTCGGCTGGGCTGCCTTCGCCGCGCTCCTCGCCGGGGAAGACGCGATCGGCGCCGTCGCGAGCGGGAGTTGCCGTGCTGAAAGCCCAGTGCGCCACCAGATCGCTCGCCGGGCGGTCGTTGCGCACCATGTGCGCCACGCCGGCGGGAAGATGGATGCAATCCCCGGCATGGAGCCGGTAGGCCCGGCCCTCGACGACGAACCGTGCGCGTCCGGCCACGATGGTTATAGCTTCGTTATCCGGATGAGAGTGATACGGCATCTGCGTACCGGGGCCCATTCGCGCGATGCCGGTGCTGAATCCCGTTGCTCCGCACGCGGCGGTAACCAGGCGATAGAGGCCGATTCCGGGAGGCGAATCGGCTTCCGCTGCGCGGCCTTGTGCCGGAACGATCGTCTCCCTGACCGCGCCGCCGGCGTCTGTCAAGTGCGCCTCCAAGGAAGGGCGGAGATATCAGACCATCCGATCTCCGCGATTGATCGAGCATAACGCCAAGCTCAGCAGGGTTCAAGACGCGTTTTTGCTCCGGCGGATCGAAGCGCGCATCCGCTGGCAGGACGGAGGACATTCTCCGCTTCCGGGGCGGATGATTCGCGTGGTTCTTGACAGTGGCCGACCGGCTGCAACATCATCGGGTGGTCTGATAACTCTTTCGGGAGCTTTTGCGCATGGCTGACGGCATGTCGAGGAGATCGTTTGTCAGGGCGATGGCGGCCGGCGCAGTGGCCGTCCGGGCCGCGAAGACGAGCTTCGGCGAAGAGCTGGCCGCAACCGCCGGCGTCCCGGCCGAATGGTCCTACGGGAGCGGAAAGCAGTACGCCGATCCGTTCAACGATCTCGAAGTCGATGCCATCGTTACGTTGCCGTCGGGCCAGGAAGAGCGCATTCCGGCATTCTGGGCCGGCGGCTCGATATGGAAGGTGCGCTATGCGGCGCCGGCGCCCGGAACCTATCGCGTACGCTCGACGGCAAGCGATACCGCGAACCACGACCTCAACGGTCAGTCCTTCACGCTGAATGTCGCTGCCTATCAAGGCGAGAATCCGCATTACAAACACGGGCCATTGAAGATTGCGGAAGATCGGCGGCACTTCGCACACGCCGACGGCACGCATTTTTTCTGGCTCGGCGACACCTGGTGGATGGGTCTCTGCAAACGGCTGAGCTGGCCCGACGACTTCGAGACCCTCACCGCCGACCGGCTGCAAAAGGGCTTCACCATCGTGCAGATCGTCGCCGGGCTTTATCCCGACATGGAGCCCTTCGACGAGCGCGGCGCCAACGAGGCGGGTTTTCCCTGGGAGCGCGACTACGCCCGCATCAATCCTGCGTATTTCGACATGGCCGACCTGCGCATCCAGCATCTGGCCGATCACGGGCTCGCCGCGTGCATCGTGGGCTTCTGGGGATACTTCATTCCGCGCATGGGAGTGGCCAAGGCCAAGCAGCATTGGCGATATCTGGTGGCGCGCTGGGGTGCATATCCCGTGGTTTGGTGCCTGGCCGGCGAAGGCACCATGCCGTTCTACCTCTCGAAAACCCCGGCTCAGGATGCCGAAGTGCAGAAGCACGGATTGACCGAGATTGCGCGCTACGTGCGCTCCATCGATCCGCATCGCCATCCCGTCACCATTCACCCCTCGACCAGCGCGCGGCTCTGCGTCGACGACCCTGCAGTTCTCGACTTCGACATGCTGCAGACGGGTCACGACGACCGCGCGAGCGTCCCCAACACCATCGAAACCGTCAATCGCTCGCTGGCCGCGAGCCCCGGGATGCCGGTGCTCATCGGCGAAGTCTGTTACGAGGGCATCATGGAGGCCAGCCGCCAGGAGGTCGAGCGCTTCATGTTCTGGGCGGCGATCCTGAGCGGAACCGGCGGGCACACCTACGGCGCCAACGGCATCTGGCAGGTGAACACGCGCGAAAAGCCCTATGGCCTCTCTCCGCACGGCCACTCGTGGGGAGGACCGCCGTGGGATGTGGCCATGCAGCTTCCCGGCTCCGGCCAGCTCGGTCTCGCAAAGAAGCTGCTTGCGCGTTACTCGTGGTGGATGATCGAGCCGCATCCCGAACTCGTGGATCCGCACTGGAAGGCGGGGGATTACTGGCAACCATTTGCGGCGCAGATTCCGTCGGAGGCGATCGTCGCATTTCTGCCTGCATCGCCGAAGGTCTTCGATGGTGTCACCTTCAATCTTCCCGCCGGGTCGTACCGCGCGTCTTTCTTCAATCCGAGCGACGCAACCGGGATCGAGATCGGCGCCGTATCTCCCGACGCCAACGGCAAGTGGGCTCTTCCGCCGATTCCCATCTTTCGCGACTGGGTTATCGTCCTGGAGAATAAGGCATGAGCTCGCCGCCACCGGCAGCCGGCGCGCCGGCTGCATTTCGCGTCGGCTTCTCCGCGGACTTCTGCGACGGGCGCGGACAACTCGCATTCCCCGACATCGGCTTGTCCCTGCTCGAAGAGCATCCGGGAATCACGTACGACTTTGTCGAGGAATACCGGCCCGAATACGCACCGGAACAGTTGGCCGGCTACGATGTGCTGATCTCGCTCAAGCCGAAAGTCGCCGCGCATTCGCTGAAGGGCGTGTCGCGGCTCTGCGCCATCGGCCGCTGCGGAGTCGGTTATGACAACGTCGATCTCGCGGCGTGCACAGAGCGCGGGATCGCGGTTTATATCACGCCCGGTGGCGTCATTCGGCCGGTCGCCGAGTCGATCGTGCTGCTCATGCTGGCTCTCTCGCACAACCTGCTCAACAAGGATCGCCTTGTGCGCCAGGGCCGCTGGGCCGAAAGCACGCGGCGGCTGGGCCGCGAGCCGCGCGCTCGCGTGGTGGGCACAATCGGTCTGGGCAACATCGCGCGCGAAGTGGTTCGCCTTCTGCGCGTTCTCGATGTGCGGCGCTTCCTCGCCTTCGATCCTTATGCGGACGCCCAGCGCGCGGCGGAACTGGGCGTCGAGCTGGCCTCTCTCGACGATCTCCTGCGCGTGTCCGATTATGTCCTCGTCAATTGCCCGCTCACGCCGGAAACGCGCGGCTTGCTGGGCGCCGGACAGTTCGCGCTGATGAAGCCCGACGCGGTCCTGGTCAACACGGCCCGCGGCCCCATCGTGCAGGAAAACGCATTGATCGACGCTTTGCAAAGCGGCCGGATCGCCGGCGCGGCGCTCGATGTCTTCGAGCAGGAGCCGCTCAACGCCGATTCGCCGCTGACCCGAATGGAGAACGTGATTCTCACTTCGCACTCCGTCGCCTGGACCGAAGAACTCTTCCGCGACATGGGCCGGATCGATTGCGAAGGCGCGCTGGCCGTCTATCGCGGCGAGGCGCCACAGCACGTCGTCAATCCGCAGGTATTCGGCATCCCTGCCTTCCGCGATAAACTCGCAAGGTACAAAGCCGCGTTTGCGGAGACGGGCGGCAGATGATGAAGAGCTTTCGGCAGCGGCTCAGGGACGGCGAAGTGCTCCTCGGCCAGATGGTGCTCGAAATGTTTACGCCGGGCATCGGGCCCATGCTCGCGGCATCCGGCCTCGACTTCGTCATCTTCGACATGGAGCACGGCCGCTGCGACATCACGTTGCTGGCCGAGATGGTCGCGTCCTGCCGCGGCTGCGGCATCGTTCCCCTGGCGCGCGTGCCCGACGTCGCGTACGCGCCGCTCTCCCGGCCGCTCGACGTCGGCGCGCGCGGCGTTATGGTTCCGCGCGTGGAAACCCGTGCGCAGGCCGAGGACATCGTCAGTCAGCTCCGCTACGCGCCCACCGGACGCCGCGGCGTCGCCCTCGGCATTGCGCATGACCTGTATTGCGCCGGCGCGCCGGAGTTCTTTGCTCAGGCCAACCAAGAAACCTGCGTGATCGTCATGGTGGAGACCGTGAAGGCCTTCGAGAATCTGGACGCGATCGTCTCCGTGCCGGGAATCGACATCGTGTGGGTCGGGCACTACGATCTCACCGTCTCCATGGGCATTCCTACCCAGTTCGATCATCCGCGCTGCATGGCAGCGATGGACGCACTGCTCGCGGCCTGCAAGAAGCATGGCGTGGCGCCCGGTTTCTTGCCCGGCTCGCCCGAAGCCGCCTCTTACTGGATCGGCAGAGGCTTTCGCGCCCTGAGCCTGAGCACTGACGTGTACGTGTATGTCGACGCCATGCGCAGTTTTCGCGCCCATGCTGCGCGAGCCATCGAGGCCGCTTCGGCAAAGGAAGTGGACGCATGAAGTACTCCGTCCAGGCCTTCAATGGCGGCGCGTTCCAGGTTCCCGGGCCCGAAGTCTACTGGATGGAGGCGTGGAACACGCGCGAAGAGATGAATGCGCTCATCTATCTCGTTCGCGGCGGCGGCAACAACATTCTCGTGAATACCGGCCCTCCGCGGGACCTGACTGTCATCAACAAGGCCTGGCTCAGCTTCTTCGGCTATCCCGAGGCTCAGATCGTGCGCACCGAAGAGCAACTGCCGCAGAACATTCTGCGCTCGCAGGGGCTCACGCCCGAAGATATTTCCACTGTGATTGTGACGCCGCTTCAGGCTTATGCGACGGCCAATATCGCCATCTTCCGCAACGCGACCATCGCCATCTCGCGCCGCGGATGGATCGAGGATTTTCAGGCGCCCTTCTACCACCTGCACGTGCCCCGCCATCTGCGCATTCCGCCGGATGTAAATCAATACCTGCAGAATGAGGGCTGGGAAAAGCTGCGCCTGCTCGCCGACGAAGACGAGGTGCTTCCCGGCATCCGCGTCTTCTGGGCGGGTGTGCATCATCGCTCGTCGATGGCCGTCTGCATCGACACAGAGCGCGGAAAAGTGATCATCACGGACAGCTTTTTCAAATACGGCAACATCGAAGCCGGGCGCTACCTGGGCGTGATGGAGAGCATGATGGAAGCCGATGCGACCTGGGCGCGCATCCGCCGCGAGGCGGACATCTTCGCGTCGATCTACGATCCGGAGGTTTTCAGGAGACACCCTGGTGGTGTCATCGCATAGGTTGGAGTTACACTGCGGCGGAGGTTTCCGGACCCGCATGACGCCCACTCCCAGAAAAGATCGTCTCACGCCGGTGGTACGGACCACGCTCACCGCCGACATCTGCCGCAAAATGGTCGGCGAACTCATCCGCGGCAGTTGGGCCGAAGGCGAAAAGATTCCCGCCGAGCGCGAACTCTCGCAAAAGCTGGGCGTGGGCCGCGCGTCTCTGCGCGAGGCGCTCAAGGCGCTCGAGATCATGGGCATGATCGAGACGCGGCTCGGCGACGGCACCTACGTCTGCAAGCGGTCGGAATTCTTCTCGCGCCCGCTGCTGTGGGCGATTGCCTCGAGCTCCGCGGCCGATGCGCGCGAGCTGGTCGAGGCAAGAACGGTCATCGAAGTCGAGCTGGCCGGCCTGGCGGCGGAACACGCGACCGCGGACGACCTGAAAGAAATCGGCGAACACCTCGACCAAATGATCAGGTCGAAAAGAAATCCCAGGGAATTTGTTCAAGCCGACATTGGCTTCCATCTCGCCATTGGACGCGCCGCGTCGAACAGCATTCTGATGAACGCGCTGCACCTCATTCGCAACCTGATGCACCAGTGGATTCTGAAAGCTGTCGACTCGAAAGGCGTCGCCGACAAGGCCTGCGCGCAGCATCGGCGTGTCCTGCAGGCGATCGGGGACAAGGACCGCACCGCCGCGCGCAAGGAGATGCGCCGCCACCTGCGCGATATGGCCGGGTTTGTGCCGCGCCAACAGCCTGCAAAGAAGCGGCGTGGAAAATCACCCGGTTAGTGCGCTTCTTCGGCGCTGGGGTTTCCGCTGGGCACTTGCTTGCCGTGCCCCTACTGCGGGCTCAACACGTGCGCATCGGGATAGCCGGGACTCTGCAGGGTCTGCACCTGCATCTGCGGCAGATGAAAATCGACGCCCGCCTCGGCATTCGCTTTCTCGGTGGCGGGAACATCGATCTGGTCGATCGGAATCACCTGGCGGTGCGTGATGTCCCCGGCGTAAAGAATGGTCGGCGTCAGCACATAATTGTGAATGGTTTCCGGCGGGCGGCCGTCCTTGAAGATCAGCGTCACCGCCTCTTCGCTCGAAGGCGGCGCGGCAGGTTGCGCATTCGTCGGTCCGTACTGCGGCGCATACGGTCCCAGCGAAGGCCAGGTCGGCGGAGGTTGCTCCGGTCCGTAATCCTGGTCGCCGTAGCCCTCGTTATCGGGTCCCGGGTAGCCGTTGTCGCCATATTCGGCCACCGGACCCTGATCGGAGTCGTAGTCATCGCCGTAGTCGAGCGGGTAGCCGGGCCAGAAGTACGGATATACGCCCCAGTAATTCGGCCAGTACGACGAGATGTAAGGCCCGCGATGAAAGTTGCGGAAGTTGCCTGGCCGTCCGGGATAGAAGGCGCCGCCGGGCCGGTTCGCATACCCGCGATACACCGGCCGCATTCCTGTGCGAAACGCAGGCGCGCCGTAGGGGTTTCGCGCCATCATCCGCGGCCGGGCAGCCGATCGGGGCGGAGCGAACGAACGGGCCGGAGCGCCAAATCCGCGGCTGCCTCCGCCGCTGAACCCGCCGTGGAACGACGGCGCCGCGTGGCCGCCACCTCCTCCGCCGTGTCCACCACCCCCATGCTGTGCGCACACCGGAAGCGCCAACCCGGCGATCAGGCACGCAATCGCGGCGTAGCGCTCCATGCGGGTATTCTACGCCCGTTTTCGCCCCGGGGACGCGTCAAATACTCGGACGCCCATCCCCCGTTCGGGGTAGCATGTTCGCCGTGAGCCGAAGCTCCAGATCGCGCGCCGCACGGTCGCCGGGAAAACCGGCATCGCGTTCACGATTGCTGCTGGTGCTGCTGGTCGTCATAGCCATGTTGCTGATTCTGTTACGTCTGGCGGAGTTCGCCGGCCACCGCGTCCGACGCATCCGGCCCGGCGTCCCACCGCCAGCGATTGTCGCCATTCCAACGGCGCGGCTCTAGAACCTCACCAGAATCGCTGCCGTCGTCGCCGTCTGGTTGCGCCTCAGATCCGGCCACCAGATCGCATTCAGTCCCGTCCCTCCGTTGTTGTTTCCGGCCACGATGCACGCGGTCTCGGCACTGACCAGGCTGCCGTAGCCAAATCCCGAGGGGACACCGTTGGCGCAGGCGTACTGGGTCGGAGCGCCGTTGTCGCCGCCCGGCGGTGTGATGCCGCCACGGCCGGTCCAGTAAGGCACGTCGGAATAGCGATAGCCCTCTTCGAGCCGGAAGGTGATGAACTGGCTGGGCATATAGTCGAAAGTGATGGTGCCATCGTGCATCTGGGCGCGGTCGCCCGCGTTCTCGGTGAAGTACGGCGTGCCCGTTACCGCTGTGGCTGCATTGATCGGCGGCAGGAGTGTCAAATAGCGACCGGGATTGTTCATTTGCCCGCCGCCAAGGGTGACCGCATACAAATCCTTCCTGAACCAGAAGCGCGTGTAGGCCATCCAGCCCATGAACGCCTGCTTGGGCCGGCCCACCCGTGCGCTGTGGCAGTTCACGCCACCGGAGTAGGTCGAGCTCGAGCCCATCTCCGGCGAGGCTCCGGTCGAACTGTACGGCCCGCTCGCCGGACCTCCGCCGTACTCGCACCCCAGATCGCCGGTGAGCGTGAAGGCCGCTTTGTCGAAGAACCTCTCGGGACGATCGTAGTACTTCACCTGCGCGCTGTAATCGGCGTGGACGCGCGAACGGCCGGGCTGGCCGGGATCGTCTTCGCCGAGGCCGTAGTTATTCCACACGAAATCGAGATACGGCTTCGGCCGCCACAAAATCTGCCCGCCGAGCCCGGGCTTGCCGTTGGAGCGCGCATACGACTGCCAGCCGTTGATGATCCACGGCTCGATTTTCAGCTTGGCCGTGGGAAACCACTGGATGCGCACGCCGTTGAAAAACCAGGGCGTATTCGAGGAGACGAACGACGGCTGATAGGCCCAGTTATCGAAGTTATAGTAACTGAACAGCCCGATATAACTGACAAAGATGCCGGCGTCGACATTGAGTCCGTGCTGCACGTCCCAGTGATAGCCGCCCCAGCCCTCGGAGATGTACTTGTACGCGCCGGTCAGGTCCCAGCTTCCGCGCACCACACTGGGGTCGTTGCGCGGCGTAGTGACGGCGAACATGCCGTCCATGGTGAGAATGCGGCCGCGAACGTTGTCGATGCGGATATCGCCGCCGATGCTGAGCTGCTCGAGCTGCCACTCGTCGGAGCGAAAGCTCTCCGTCGAGCCGCCCATGGTGTCGTCCTTGGGATGGTTGTAATCGACAATGTAATTCGCGTCGGCGCGAAACTCCGGCGTGAAGTACTTCGTGCTCCACGGGCTGTCGGAGGCATGGCCGTTGCTGTTCAGCCACGTCCAGTCGCCGGCAAACGGCTCGCCTTTGGTCGTGGTTTGCGCACCGGTCTCGGCGGGCGCCGGAGCGGCTTGTGGGGCAGGGACAGGCGATTGCAGCATCGGCGCCGGAGACGCCGCAGGGGTGCGAGAAGACGCGACGCCTTCGCCGGCGACCAGATCCTTTTCGGCCGCTTTCAGCGCCCCTGTATCCGCGCTGTCGGCCAGCGCAGCGGCGCGTTGCTCGCGCAATTCGCGCTCCAGTTCGTCCACGCGCCGCTTGAGCGCCTCGATCTCCTGCTCGACAGTCGGTTTGGGCGCGGATGCCGCTTGTGCCGGGCGTGGTGTGCTTGCATCCGTGCTCGAAGGCGAGACCCCGCTTCCTGCGGGATCGTTGGGGCCTGCTTGAGAACTGATTGACCTCGAACCACTCGCTACAACAATTGCAAGAATCATTCCATGAAGAAATGTACGATCCGTTTTCACAGGGGAACCACCCCGCAAGGTCGCCTCAACTTCGCCTCGCGCCTGTGATATTGGATACGGCGAAGCGTAAGTTTTCCGTAAAGCGATCGTTACGGCTTCATAAGGCGCAACACACCTATGGATGCTGGCCGGCGCTGCCGGTTTCGTTGCTGTCGCGCGTCCGGCTGAAATTACACTGGACAGTACGAGGAAACCGGACCGCGGCGCCGCGTGCGCAGGCAGCCGGTTCTTTTTTCGGGAACCCATCGATGGGATTGAACTCACTGGACCTCGCGGTCATCGTGGCGTATCTGGCCGGCGTTACGCTCTTCGGCATGCGCTTTCGCGCCGGGCAGCGCACGGTCCGGGACTACTTTCTCGCCGGCAATTCGGCGCCGTGGTGGGCCATCTCGCTTTCCATCGTTGCCGCCGAGACCAGCACGCTCACCATCATCAGCGTGCCGGGGCTGGCCTACGAGAGCGACTTCCGCTTCCTTCAGCTCGTCATCGGCTACCTGGTGGGCCGCGTCGTCGTCAGCTTTCTGCTCGTCCCGCATTACTTTCGCGGCGAGCTGGTCACGGCATACCAGCTTATCGAGCGCCGCTTTGGCCAACGCCTGCGAACCTGCACTGCAGGTCTCTTCTTGCTCACCCGCGCTGCGGCGGAAGGCGTGCGCGTCTTCGCGGTCGCCATCGTGGTGCGCGTCGCGCTGGCTGGTGCGCTGTCCGGGCTGAGCGACTTCGGCCGCGATGTGGCTGCCATTGCCGTCGTCACGTTGCTCACGCTCGTCTACACCTTCCAGGGCGGCATGGCTGCGGTGATCTGGACCGACGTCGTGCAGCTCACGATTTATATCGCCGGAACCATTCTGGCCCTGTTCACCATCCTGCATCGCATCCCCGGCGGATGGACAACAGCGCATGCGATCGCAAGTCACGCCGGTCGATTCCGCGTCTTCGATTTCTCGTGGAGCTTCTCCGCAACCTACACTTTCTGGTCGGGCGTGATCGGCGGCGCGTTCCTTACCACCGCAAGCCACGGCACCGATCAGTTGATCGTGCAGCGGCTGCTCTCGGCGCGCAGCGAAACGCAATCGAAAATTGCGCTCCTTTCCAGCGGTGTGGCGATTTTCTTCCAGTTCGCGCTTTTCCTGCTGGTCGGGGCTCTGCTGTTCGCCTTTTACGAGCTGTTTCCGACCGCAGTCGCTTTCGCGCGCAGCGACGCCATCTTTCCTGCATTCATTGTCAACCGGATGCCCCACGGCGCCAGCGGCCTGCTCATCTCCGCTATTCTTGCCGCGGCCATGTCGAACCTGAGCGCCGCACTGAACTCGCTCTCTTCCTCGACGATCGTCGACTTTTACGGACGCTTTCGGCCGCAATCTGCCGAGGAGGTCCGCGTGCAACTTTCGCGTTGGGCGACTGTCGGTTGGGGCGTGTTGCTCTTCGCCCTGGCCATTCTGGCCCGGCGCGGCGGCACGGTGCTCGAAATGGGCCTGTCGATCGCCTCGGTCGCTTATGGAGCCCTGCTCGGCGTCTTCCTGCTCGGCGTCCTCACCCAATCCGCGAAGGAAAACGGCGCCATCGCAGGAATGCTCTTCGGATTCGCATTGAATCTGTTCTTGTGGCGGCGTACGTCCATTCCTTTCACCTGGTGGGTCGCCATCGGCAGCGTCGGTACGTTCGTCGTCGGATATATCGCCAGCCGGATCGGCACGCCGCGGTCGTCGTCAACGCTCGTTCCTGCCAATGAGAGGAGAGAGGTCTGATGGTCGGACCACTTGGAATGGGAAAGTTATATCGCCAGTTTTGCTTCCCGGTATTTGCCGCAATCGTGCCGCTCCTGCTTGCCGCTGGGAACGCGCAGCAGCCGCCGCGAAGCCCCGGACTCTCGAATATCGACGCCATCATGAATCGCGCCGTCGCTGAAGGCAACATTCCCGGCGGCGTGGTGCTTGTCGGCCACAACGGCAGCGTCGTGTATCGCAAAGCCTTCGGCATGCGCTCGCTCGAGCCCACGCGCGAGCCCATGACCACGGACACCATCTTCGACATGGCCTCGATTACCAAGTGCGTCGCCACCACAACCGCCATGATGCAGCTCTTCGAAGACGGCCGCGTGCGGCTGAACGACCCGGTCGCAAAATACCTGAAGGACTTTGCGCAAAACGGCAAGCAGGACATCACCATTCGCGAGCTGATGACGCATTTTTCCGGCCTGCCGCCGGATCTCGATCTTTCGCAGCCCTGGCAGGGCCGCGACACCGCCTATCGAATGGCCATGGCCGGGAAGCTGCAGAATCCTCCCGGCTCGCGCTTCGTTTACAGCGACATCAACTTTATAACCCTCGGCTTCCTCATCGAACAGGTCACCGGCGAATCGCTGGACAGCTACACTGCCCGGCACGTTTTTGCCCCGATGGGCATGAAAGAAACGCGCTTCCTGCCGCCGAAGGAATGGATTCCTCGCATCGCCCCCACGCAGTATGACGAACAGGGCGTGATGCTGCGCGGCGTGGTCCACGACCCCACGGCGCGGCGCATGGGCGGCGTGGCCGGCCATGCAGGATTGTTCTCGACGGCCGACGATCTCGCCAGATTTGCGCAGTCGCTGCTCAGCGGTTCGCCGGTGTTGAGCCCACTTGCCATCGCAAAAATGTCGACGCCGCAACAGCCCGCCAACGCTTCGAGCCAGCGCGGGCTGGGCTGGGATATCGATTCGCCCTTTTCGACGAATCGCGGCGAGCTCCTGCCGGTAGGCTCATTCGGCCACACCGGCTTCACCGGCACGTCATTGTGGATCGATCCGGTAACGAACACCTACATCATCATCCTCACCAACGCAGTCCATCCGCGCGGCCACGGAACGGCGATTGCGCTGCGTTCCGAGATCGCAACCGCCGTTGCCGCCGCGCTGCATCTCACCGTCACAGAAAAGGACAGGCTGCGCCTGGCGCGCATCACCGGCTACAACGAATCCATGATGGCCGCGCGGCGCATCGTCGCGCGCAACGGCGAGGTGAAGGACGGCATCGACGTGCTGGAGAGCCACGACTTTCGCGAGCTGCAGCCGGACCCTGCGCATCCGCGCAGAATTGGATTGGTCGCCAATCAAACCTCTGTCGATCGCCAAGGCCGCCGCACGGCCGACGTGCTGGCGCACGTGCCGGGCCTTCAGCTCGTCGCCATCTTCAGCCCCGAGCACGGCTTCGAAGGCAAGCTCGACACCACGGCGATTGGCAACTCCCGCGACGCGGCAACCGGCGCGCCGGTTTACAGCGTCTACGGCGCCACCGATGCGCAGCGCCGCCCGCCGGCCGATGTTCTCGCTGGCCTCGATGCGATCGTCTATGACATTCAGGATGTAGGCGTTCGCTTCTACACCTACGAGTCCACGCTGGGATATTTTCTTGAGGCCACGGCGAAAGCCGGCAAGGAGATCGTCGTCCTCGACCGGCCTGACCCGATCGGCGGCGCCTACGTGCAAGGCCCGGTTGCCGATGCGGGACGCGAATCGTTCGTCAGCTACTGGCAAACGCCCGTGCGCCACGGCATGACCATCGGCGAGCTGGCGCGCCTCTTCAACGGCGAACGGAAAATCGGCGCGGCTCTCACCGTCGTTCCCATGCAGGGATGGTTGCGCGGCGACTGGTTCGACTCGACCGGCGAAGTGTGGACGAATCCTTCGCCCAACATGCGCGACTTGAACGAAGCCGCTTTGTACCCCGGCATCGGCATGATCGAAGCATCCAACATCTCCGTCGGCCGCGGCGCCGATACGCCATTCGAGCTTGTCGGCGCGCCATGGATCGATCCCGCGTCTCTTGCCGCCCATCTCAACGCACGCGAACTCGACGGAGTGCGCTTCGTCCCCGTGCGGTTTACGCCCACAAGCTCGATCTACGCCACCCAGCCCTGCGGCGGCGTCAATCTCATCGTCACCGACCGCAACGCGCTCGACGCGCCGGAGCTGGGAATCGAGATCGCATCGGCACTGCTCAAGCTGTATCCAAACCAATACAAGATTGCCGGCGTGGACACGCTGATGGTAAGCAAGTCGAGCCTCGATGCGCTCGCAGCCGGCGAAGATCCGCGCCGCATTGCCGAGGACTGGCAGGACGCGGACGCGAAGTTCGAGGTCCTTCGCTCGCATTATCTGCTCTATTAGAGAGCCGCAATGTCACCTTCGCTCCTTCACTGGACATCGCCCGTTCGGAAGATTGTGCGGCCCGACTTGCTGACGCAACCGCTCGCGAAGTTACTCCTTGAGCCATCGGGTTGGCCGTTATAAGCTGCGAGGGTGGTGGAGAACGGCGCGGACATCGTCATCGTCGGAGCAGGAATCGTCGGTCTGGCCCATGCATGGATCGCTGCAAAGGCCGGACGAAGCGTCATTGTCTTCGAACGGCGCGCCGCCGCGATGGGCGCGTCGATTGCCAACTTCGGCCTGCTCTGGCCCATCGGTCAGCCCGCCGGTAGAATGTTTTCCCTGGCGATGAAGAGCCGCGATTTATGGCTTGAACTACTCGTGGCGGCGAAGATTCCCTGTCGCGCCACCGGCTCGCTCCACGTCGCGTGCCGTGATGACGAAGCGCAAGTCGCGCAGGAGTTCGCTTCGCTCGGTCCCGGCTTCGGATACCGGTGCTCGTGGCTGGACCGGACCCAGGCACTCGCCCGTTCGCAGGCTCTTAATCCTCAGTCGCTCCTCGGCGCCCTCTGGAGCGAAACGGAGATCATGATCGATCCGCGCGGGACACTGCACCGGATTCCGGAATTCCTGAACCAGCGCCATGGCGTTCAATTCCGCTGGAGCTGCCCCGTCCTGGAGATCGCGTACCCGAAGGTTCGCACCACGCGCGGTACGTTCCTGGGCGAGCGCGTACTCGTTTGCCCCGGCGCGGATCTCGAAACTCCTTACCCGGACTTCGCGCAGGAAAGCGGAATCACGCTTTGCAAGCTGCAAATGCTGCGCACGCCGCCGCAGCCCGCGGCGTGGGACCTCGGCCCGGCGCTGGCCGGCGGCCTCACTTTCCGTTTCTATCCCTCCTTCGCCATTTGCCCGTCTTTGCCGGCCCTGCGCGATCGCATCGCCCGCGAAACGCCCGAATATGACCGCTTCGGCATTCACACCATGGTTTCGCAAGCGCCCTCCGGCGAACTCACTCTGGGCGATTCGCACGAATATGGTGCGCAGGCTTCTCCATTCAATTGCGAGGAGATTGATTCGCTGATCCTGCGCCACCTGCGCGGCTACATCCGCGTGCCCGACCTCTCGATTGCACAGCGCTGGCACGGGGTGTACGCCAAACACCCGCGCGAGCCGTATTTGCGCTCTCAGCCTGAGGCTGGAGTCGAGGTGATCGCCGCGCTCGGCGGCGCCGGCATGACACTCAGCTTTGGAGTCGCCGACGAAACCTTCAACGGCAAATCGACTGGGGCGGCCGCTCATGAATCCTGAACGAAGGCTGCGTGCAGTGATGCTTGACTGGGCAGGAACCACGGTCGATCACGGATCCATGGCGCCGGTCATCGCGCTGCAGGCGCTCTTCGCGCGCTACGGAATCGTGCTTTCCGGCGAGGATGCGCGGCGCGACATGGGTCTGCTCAAGAGCGATCATATCCGGAAGATTCTTTCGCTCTGCGATGTTCGCGCCAAGTGGCTCGCTCTCACCAGCCGCGAACCCGTGGAGGAAGATGTCGCCCGTTTCTTTGAAGAATTCGTCCCCTTGCAGAAAACGATCCTTCCGCGCCACTCAATGCTGATTGAAGGGGTGGCGGAGACGGTGACTGGATGGCAGCGCCGCGGCCTGCGCGTCGGAAGCTCAACCGGTTACACGCGCGAGATGCTCGCGCCGATCCTCACTCAGGCGATCGCCGGCGGCTACCGGCCCGATGCGACGGTCTGCCCGGATGAAGCCGGCGCAGGCCGCCCGGCGCCGTGGATGCTGATGCGCAACGCGCAGCTTCTCGATGTCTATCCGCCATCGGTTTGCGTCAAGATCGGCGACACGGAGAGCGACATCGAGGAAGGAATCAACGCGGGCATGTGGACGATCGGAGTAACACGAACGGGAAATCTGGTCGGAATGGACGCGGCCAGTTGGGCGCAATTGCCGCCGGAAGAAAAAGCCGGCAAACTCGCGGGTGCCGAAGAATCATTGCGCCATGCGGGCGCCGATTTCGTGGCCGAGGATCTGCCTGCCTGCAGCAGCATACTGGCAGGGATCGACCGGCGATTGAGTGACGGAGTATCACCGGGGAGCCGCAAATGAAGGACGCTCCGATCTGCGCACTGATGGTTTTTTGCGCGGCACAATTCGCGTTCGCGGCATCCGTTTTCACCACACGGCTCGACGACCCCAGGGCCGTCTTTCTCACTGCACAGGAATTCGGCGTTCGCGGTGATGGCGCGGGCGATGACAGCGCTGCCATCCAGGCAGCGCTCGACAAGGCATGGAGCCCCGGTCGCGAGGGCATCGTCTTTGTTCCGTCGGGGCGCTATCGCATCACGCGAACCATCTACGTCTGGCCCGGCGAGCGCGCCTTCGGCTACGGGAACACGCGGCCCGTCATCGTGCTCGGCGACAACACGCCCGGATTTCAGAAAGGGGTGGGCGTGATGGTGATGTTTACCGGCGCAAAGCCCGGTGACAAGTCGATGTGGAGCGGGCGCGTGCCTTTTTCGCCGCCCGGAACCGTTCCGCCGAACGACGCCATCGCCGACGCCAATCCCAGCACGTTCTATTCGGCGATGAGCAACATCGATATCGAGATCGGCGCCGGTAATCCCGCGGCGATCGCCATTCGCTTTCACGTTGCGCAGCACTCCTTTCTGAGCCACATGGAGCTTCGCCTCGGCACGGGTCTCGCCGGAATCTACCAGGTGGGCAACGAGGCCGAGGATCTGCATTTCCTCGGTGGGCGCTACGGCATTCTCACCGGGAAGACTTCGCCTGCATGGCAGTTCACGCTCATCGATTCCACCTTCAACGGCCAGCGCGATGCGGCGATCCGCGAGCACGAGGCCGGACTCACGCTCATTCGCGATTCGTTTCGCAACGTGCCCACCGCAATCGACATCGACCCGCAGTATTCCGACGAACTTTGGGTGAAGGATTGCCGCTTTGAAGATGTGTCTCACGCAGCCGTCGTCATCAGCAATGAGAAAAGCCCGCTGACGGAGGTAAGCTTCCAGAATGCGGTTTTGAAGAACGTCCCGGTATTTGCACTTTTTCGCGAAACCCAAAAGGTCGTAGGAGCAAGCGGCCCGGTTTATCGCGTGAGCGAGTTCAGTTACGGCCTGATTGTGCCGGGCGAAGGCCGGATGGGCGCGATGGACACGCGATTGGAGGCGTCGCCGCTTGCGGCGATGCCGAATCCGCCGCCGCCCGCGATTCGTGCACTGCCGCCAACCAGCGAATGGACGAATGTTCACGAACTCGGCGTCAAGGGCGACGGCGAGACGGACGACACGGCCGCGATCCAGCGCGCCATCGACACGCATCGTGTTCTCTATTTCCCCAGCGGCCATTACGTCGTCTCAGACACCCTCGCGCTGAAGCCAGACACAGTGCTCATCGGCCTTCACCCGACCATGACGCAATTCGATCTCCCCGATTCAGCGCCGGGCTACCAGGGCATCGGACCGCCAAAGCCGGTCATTGAAGCGCCCGCGGGCGGACACAACATCCTCAGCGGCTTCGGAGTTCTCACCGGCGGCATCAATCCGCGCGCAGTGGGCGTGCTGTGGAAGGCAGACGAAGACTCGCTGATCGACGACGTGCGTTTTTTGGGCGGGCACGGCAGCGGGACGAATCCCTACAACAACAATCACACCGCCGATTCCGACATCCATCGTCGCTGGGACGGGCAATATCCCAGCCTGTGGATCGCCGATGGCGGCGGCGGAACTTTCGCCGATATCTGGACGCCCGACACTTTCGCGCAGGCCGGATTCTATGTCTCGAATACGAAGACGCCCGGCCACGTTTATGAGCTGTCCACCGAGCATCACGTCCGCAACGAGATCAAATTCGATCGCGTCGAGAACTGGGACGTGAATGCTCCGCAAACCGAGGAAGAAGCCGGCGAGAGCCCTGAAGCTCTGTCGCTCGAACTCGACTGGTGCCGCAACATCACGATTGCGAATTATCACGGCTATCGCGTCACCCGTTCCCGCGCGCCATTCCCGACAGCGGTGCGCCTTTACAACTCGTCGGAGATTCATTTTCGCAACCTGCATGTGAACGCCGAAAGCGGATACGCCATCTGCGACGAGAACGGCTGCGGCACATTCCTGCGCGTGAGCAAGTTTCCCGACGGGAACGCAATCCAGGACATGACGCATCATCTCGAGGTGCGCGAGCGCGAGTTCGCGGTGCTCGATATTCCCGCCGATCCGGCGCACCCGGCGCCGCAGGATGCGTCCGCCATGCTGGCGCCGCGCGCAAAGATCGAAAAGCTCGAAGACGGCTTCTTTTCCATCTCCGGCGCTGCGGTCGACAACAACGGCAAGCTTTACTTCGTCGATCGTCACCGGCAGCGAATCTATGGGTGGTCGCAATCGGAGGGACTCACGATCGCTGGCGACCATCCTCTCGATCCGGTGAACCTCGCCTTCGACAAAGCCGGCGAACTGATCGTCGTTTCTTCCGCCGGCCCGGAGGGAACCGTCTACTCGTTCCGTCCGGAGATGTCGGATGGTCTGATGTCTCCGATGGAGCCACAAGAAGCCAGACCGCATCCAGGTACGTCGGTGATTCTGCCTGCCAATTTCTGGAATAACGGCGAGTTCAAGGACCAGCTCAACTTCGACACCCTGAAGTACGCGACTCTGCCCGAGATGTTCGCCAGCGACGTAACGACGCCCAAAGCACGCGAATATGTCTCTCCCGATGGCAGCGTTTATCTGCCCGCGGGGCGCGTCTTCCAGCAGGGACCGCCCGACGCGTCGGGATGGCGCTTCTCCGACAATCTTGACACTTATGGCCTGATCGTCGCCGCGCCGGGTCAGCGCGTTTATGTCAGCAGTGCATCGGAGGACCGCACTTACAGCGCCCTCGTCAACGCCGACGGCACTCTCGGCGATCTGCGCGTTTTTGCCGATCGCGGCGGCGAGAGCGTCGCCGTCGACAGCCACGGCAACGTCTACGTCGCCAACGGCCAGATCTTTGTATACGATCCGTCAGGCAAACAAATCGGTGAAATCGACGCACCCGAACGGCCCATCGATCTCGTCTTCGGCGGCGCCGATCGCCGCACGCTCTTCATCCTCGCCGATCACACGCTGTATGCAACCCAAGTACGTTGATGCACCTCAATGCATTCATTGCGGGATGCCCCACCCGTTTCGCCTGCAGTTGGCGAAAGGTTGGGCTGCGCAACTCATCTTGCGCGCCGTTCAATGCAGTCCAGGAAACGACCTGGTCGGAGAAAGATCGCCTCTTCGACGCGACCAGTTGGGAGCGGCGACCTTGAGCAGCAGTGAGATGAACACCTATTTCTGAAGCTGCCCGAGCAGTACCGATTCGCGGTTGCGCATCGTCTCCCGAATCGCCTCCAGCCCGGCGTTCAGATCGGCAAACATCTTCAGAATCGCGGTTCCGTCCTGCCCGTTCACCATCGAGCGCACCAGTTCGCATTGCCCCACAAGACGATGATCGAAATCGATCAGCGTTTGCAGCGTGGGCGCCTCTTCCCGATAACGCTGCGTCATGCGATCGTTCTCGGGCACTGGTTGCTGCTGCAATGCCGCTTCGATCGCGCCGATCGCCCGCGCCAGCCGCTCCAGCTTTTGTGCGGCTTCCACCGCCGCCGCGTCGGGAAACGGCTTGGCCCGCGTCGGCGCTGGCAAGAATTCGCGCCGGTAGGCACTCTCGGCCTCCGACACGTTCGACATCGCGTGGCCCAGCAACGTCGCCGCCTTGCTGCGAATGAGCTGATCGTCGGCGCGGAGCTGGTTTTCCTTGCGATAGAAGTTGTAACCCCAGCCGTAAAACAGGTTGGTGGCCGCCTGGCGCAGCGCACCGGCGTCGTAGAATCCCTCGCCCGCCACTACTTTCCTCCGTTCAGCCCGGTTTCGGCGCCCACCGGGAAGAATCCGGTGGCTGGACCGCCAATGTTGAACGGAACGCCGGCCGCGGCATTCGGCGCCGAGACCAGGCCCTTCTCGGCCATCTTCAGCGCCAGGTAGTAACGCACCGCCTCCATCGGCGTCAGCCCCATCGCCTGCAGCGAGATGAGCTCGCGCATGCGCTCGTCCTTGGGCATGATCAGGATCTTCAGATCGTTGAGCGTGATGCCGTAGGTTTTCAGGAATTCGGTGAGATGGTTCTTCACCAGTTCTCGCACGTCGTTGATGTGCTCGTTGATGTCCTCCATCTTCGTCACCTGCACGATCTGGTTGATCGATTGCTCGATCGCCGGCCCGGCATACTCGGCCACCTCGCGCGTTTCGATAAAGTGGCCGTTGAAGGGCAGGTGCGTGATAAGCTCGAGCGCCGCTTCCTTCGAGTCGACGTGGATGTAATAGTCCACCTGGTAGGCCATCTCGGCCATCTCCTCGCTGGTGGCCACGCCCTCGCTGCGCACGAGCAGCTTGGAGCGGTTGATATAAATCACTTCGAAGACCCACGGCGAGCTGCCGCCGAAGAACCCCTGCGCAATCGAGCCCAGCAGCGGTTTGTCGGGCGTGGTCAGCGCGTACTGGCCGGTTTCATACACGTTCAGCACCGCGCCGCGCGACTTCAGCACGCAAAAGTGGTTGCTCTCCACGGTGAGCAACGAACCGGAGACGATGCTCTCGTCCGCAATCTTGACCGCCAGCACCTTGGTCCCGAGCATGTCGGTGCCGTCGTGCTGGAGCGAAGTTATGACCTGCCGCGCAATTGCCATTTTCCCCTGCCTTTTGATTCAGTTGAGCATCCGATTCTGGAACCGCGAGAAAGCATACCCCATGTGGCGGCGACTTCCAAGCACTCGTTTTCTTGTCTGCGGAGAATTCTTCGGCTGTTCACACCGCGAGCCATGCAAGGCACGAATCACTGAATTCCGGCGCGGTGTAGAAGTGCGGATCGTCGCAGCTTCCCGGTGCGCCGCGCAGCCTGCTCATCGCGGCCAGGCAATGGCTTTGGAAAGAACTCGGAAGAATGCCGCAGGCGTCGCTATCCGCAAGCCGGTCCGGCGCGCAACGGCAGGCGTAAAGTGCCTCGTGTTGTTCGTCAACAGTCAATCGGGTGCTGCCGTGGTTGCGGAAAGCAAAACCGGAAGATCCGGTTCGTGACGAATCAGGGACCGATTGGCGCGAACGGCCGCCGGGTCTGGAAACGGTACAAGTTCCGGGTTGCACAACTGAATCAACCGCCGATAGAGATCGGTCAGCCGTCCCGGATCTTCGACCCTCAGCCTGTGTGCGTGGAGAGCAAGGTTCCGCTCCACCTCCAGTCGAACCACCTCCGCCATTACCAACTTGCAAATGCGGGCCGCGCACAACGACAGAACGGCCTTATCGACTCCCCAAGCCGAAACCAGTCCTGCCATCAATACATCGGAATCGGGGAAGAGGCTGGGTTGGCCTGGGGGCATCAATTCGTGCGGCTTCTCCGCGAGTCCCGCCGTTCGTGAACACGCGAAATCGGTGCACCGTAACGCTCCTCATAAATTGCTCCTCGTATGCCGTGTAGCGTATCGAGGAGCGATTCCGCCGGGGCTCCTGCTTTGAGAAATGCCCGCCGGATTTCATCGCATAACTCCTCAAAGCGACTCTGCTCCGGAATAAGAAACAGCGCATCGCCGATCCGAAGAACCGCGAAGGGCGACCCGGTTCCCAAGCCAAGGTCTTCACGGAAATGCTTCGGCACTGTAAGCTGGCCTTTCTCGCCAATCCTGGTCGTCGCCAGATACTCAAGAACCGGCATTTCGGTAGCCATCCGAAGCCCCCGGTAGGAATATCCTGCCACGCCACTCAAATTCCGGATCGGACTGAAGAATCACTCCCCGGCCACGCGCTCCAGGAACGCGTCGAAGTCCTCCAGCCTTCCATACTCGATGATCACGCGCCCGCGGCCGTTCTTGTCCTCGATGTGCACCTTCAACCCCAAGGCCCGCTGTAACCGCTCTTCGGCGTCACGGACATTCGGATCGACCGGCGCATCCGGCTTCGCCTCTTTTTTCGCCTCGCGCTCCGGGTTCAGCAGGCGGTGCACATAGTCTTCCGTCTGGCGAACAGAAAGTGAAGATGCAACGACTTTCTGCGCTGCTTTCTCGATTTCCTCCGCGTGTTCCAAGGCGAGCAAAGTCCGCGCATGACCGAATGTCAGCTCCCCGGATTCGACGCGGGCTTGCACGGTCGAAGGCAACTTTAACAATCTGAGAAAGTTAGCTACAGAAGCGCGATCTTTTCCCGTTCGCGTCGCCATCTGTTCCTGCGTCATGTGGAACTCGCGCGAGAGCCGCTCGAAGGCGCGCGCCTGTTCCATCGGGTTCAGGTCCGTGCGCTGCAGGTTCTCGACGATCGTGATTTCCATTGCCTGCTCGTCCGAGACTTGGCGCAGAATCGCGGGGATCGTCTCCTTGCCGGCCTTCTTCGACGCCAGCCAGCGGCGCTCGCCGGCGATGAGCTGGAATCGTCCATTGGCTTGAGGTCGCACCAGAACCGGCTGCACCACGCCGTTGGCGGTGATGGATGCCGCCAGTTCGGCAAGTCGCTCCTCGTCGACGCGGGAGCGCGTCTGGAACGGATTGCGGTCGATCTGGTCGAGCGGGATCTCCCGCGGCTTGCCGCCTTCTTGTTCCGTTGTCGATCCGGCGGGAACGGGGATGCGCGGAAGCAATGAGTCCAGCCCCTTGCCGAGAGCGCGACGTTTTGTATCGGGAATTGCGGTGGTCATGGCGCCTGAACCTCAAAGAAATATATAGAGCCATCTGCGGAATGAAGAATCCTGGAACACTTGCCTTTGCGCCGGAAAGGACCGGCCTTTTACGCGGCCGGTCACGAGTAGGGCCAGAAACGGATCTTCGCCTCGGGCTGCGCGGCCGCGGATGCTTTCCGCTGCGCGGCACGCGGTGTCTCGATCTGATTGCGCGCCACGAATTCGCCCGCCAGCTCGAAGTAGGCCTGCGTCCCACGCGAGCGCGGATCGTACAGCGCGGCCGGCTTGCCATGGCTCGGCGCCTCGGCGAGGCGGATGTTGCGCGGAATCACCGTGCGAAACAGCCGGTCCTTGAAATGCTCCCGCAGCGTTTCGGTCACCTGCTGGGCCAGATTGGTCCGATCGTCGTACATGGTCAGCAGAATTCCTTCGATGCTGAGCCCGGGATTAAATGCGGCGCGAACGCGCTCGAGTGTCGAGATCAGCTCCGTGATGCCTTCCAGTGCGAAATACTCGGCCTGCATGGGGACGATGAGCGTATCGGCGGCGGCCAGCGCGTTCAGGGTCAGCAGATCCAGAGCCGGCGGGCAATCCAGAACTACCAGATCGTATTGCAACTGCACTGGCTGCAGTGCGCGGCGCAGTCGAAGCGCGCGGTCGTTCACGGTGGCCAGTTCGACATTGGCGCCGGTCAGGTTCTTCGATCCCGGCAACAGACTGAGCTGCTCAATTGCCGTGGACAGAATGACCTGATCCGCAGGCGAGTCGCCCATCAGCACTTCATAAATGGAATGGCGATTGTCGTCCCGCTGGAATCCCAACCCCGATGTTGCATTCGCCTGCGGATCGCAATCGACCAGCAGGATTCTGAGCCCTTCCAGGGCAAGACTGGCGGCGAGGTTGATCGCGGTTGTGGTTTTGCCCACCCCGCCCTTCTGATTCACCACGCCCAGCACTTTGCCCATTGCCCTTCAAGAGTAATGCGCGCGATGGCCGGCGACGAGAGAATCGCAATTGTGGAGAACGCGGCGAAACTGTGGAAACCATCCCGCGCCGCCTGGCGCAAATCGTGGGCAAGCTTCGGCTGCACAAGGGCTTCCAGAACAGTGCCGTGCGCGAAGTCTTCCGCGCCTCCTGAAGTGTCCCGGTGGAAAACTCCGCATCCGCGTGCCCGCCAAAGCGAAGTTTTTCTTCACTGGAGATAAGACGTTCGTTCCACGTGGAACGAGGTCTGCCGCTGGGATTCGTTCCACGTGGAACGCTCCCGGCTACCGTTCAAAAACCCGCCTGCTGGCAGGCTTAAACCGGCAAGCCGGCGCGCTGACCGAGCGCAAGCACCCGATCCTCGCTGTCGGGAAGCCTCAACGGCTGAGCCCAGGAAAACGCGTCTCCGGCCGCCTCCTGGAGTCTCGACAGATCGCCGGAAGTCGTCATCAGGGCCAGCCATCCACGCGGCGCGACAAAGCCAGCCCCGGCGCGAGTCGCTTCCTCCATTCGGTCGACCGCGCGGAGCGCCACGCAATCAAACGTTTTTGACAGACTCTCGGCCCGTGACCCGTAAACCGTGACGGGAAGTCCGAGGCGTCGCAGCGTTTCGCGCAGGAACCCCGCTTTTTTCGCCTGCGATTCAGCCAGAGTTACCGCGATTTCAGGTCGACAAAGAGCAATCGGAATGCCCGGCAAGCCCGCGCCCGAGCCGAAATCGAGCAACGTGCCGATTCCGGCCGGCAGCGCCTGCGCACAGAAGATCGATTCGACAAAATGGCGCCGCAAAATACCCTCCTCATCGCGGATTGCCGTCAAACTGACGCGTTCGTTCCAGCGAAGGATCAGCGAAAGATAGCCCGCAAATTGTTTCACAAGCAGCGGATCGAGAGCAGGCAAACCAGCTTCCTCAAGCAGTTCGTTCAAACGAAAGGATTGCTCTGCGGCTTCGCTCATCGGGCAACGGATTCCTGGATGACGCGAGGTTGCCAGGCTGCGGCGTTGCGCGCAAACTCGGCGAAGATCGCCCGCGATAGTACATCCGTCCGAAAGGTCCGCTCGGGATGCCACTGGACCGCGAGGACGAAATGCTCGCGCGAAGCCAGTTCCACGGCTTCAATCACGCCATCCCCGGGCGAGATCGCCGTTACCGCCAGATTGTCGCCAACCGCGCGGATCGCCTGGTGATGGCTTGAGTTCACCCATGGATCCTCACGATCCCCGGCTTCCAGCAAAGCAGCCAGACGCGATTCGTGCGCGACCCGCACCCGATGGGCCTGTTCGACTTGGCGTCCGGGCTGGTGATTCACCGCCGTCTTCAGGTCCTGGATCAGGGTCCCATTACGCCACACGTTCAGCGCCTGGGCGCCGCCGCAGATCGCCAGGATCGGCTTGCGGAGATTGAAGGCATC
The DNA here is from genome assembly GCA_030039035.1 of Acidobacteriaceae bacterium. Lineage (GTDB taxonomy): Bacteria > Acidobacteriota > Terriglobia > Terriglobales > Acidobacteriaceae > Telmatobacter. The sequence continues at coordinate 25,113 of JASHQQ010000211.1, forward strand.
TTGCAGCAGCAGCTCGTCGACCGCCGCCCGGGCGGGATCGGACGGCCCGCACCCGGGAATTCGCGCTTCTCCGTAGGCCTGCGGGTCGATGTCAAAGCGGCTGCCGGGCAGCAGTACTCCTTGGGTTTCGGCAAGGTTCCGCGCCACGGTTTCCGGCGGCGAATCCAGCAAGATGACAGCCGGCTCGATTCCCACGGTCAGCAACGCGTCGACGTAAGTGGGAAGCGACCTCGCGTTGTAGGCCTCGTCAAGGCCCGTGGGTTCGGGGATGGCAATGCGTACGCTCATGAACAGTCCAGTGTATGCCTTCTACCAGTGAATCAGGCCCTCGCTGTCTTCCACCAGAACCACGTCGTATTTCTCGATCATCGGCATCAGGACCTGCTCCAGCTCCCGCTTCCACAGTTCGCCCTCGTAGAACTTCGCCTTCATCGGCTCTCGGGATTCGAGATCGGGAAAGCCGCGCATGAAAAAGAAGACGTCGGGTTCTTCGACCGAAAGAAACGGCCCGAGGATCTTCATTCCAATCTCCGCGTGAGCCGGGATCGACTTCGACCGAAAGACTTCCAGAAAACGGCCCCGGCTGCCTGGCTTGAGCCTGTAAGTTCGCATCTCGATGATCATCTTTGCCTCCGATCGCATCCTCGCCGGTGCGGCCGGAGCGGATCAAGAGCCGATTCGGCCTGTTTCGCTCATAAATCGGTTATGCCCAGCTCGTAGACCGGATTCCGCGCCGCGGCACGCCGGGAAGACTCGCGGGCCACCTGTTCCAGCCATGCCAGCTCCGTCCGCAGTTGATCGAGATTCAGGCTCAGCATCCAGACGGCTTCATGAAACGGATGGCCGACTTCCTTGAGGACAGCCTGAAGAGTCTTCTGCTTGCGTTCGAGCTCGCCGCGCACGAACTCCTGCCTGCGCTGGAGCTGCCGCCTGAAGACGCCCGGCCGGCATTGCCAGGAAAGCGCCAGCCAGGTCAGGAACGGCGGCCGCTCGGAATTCTGCGTCCATTCCTCGCGCTGCAGGGCATCGGCCAGCGCCGCCTTGCCGGCTTCGGCTGTCGCAAACACGCGGCGCTCCGGGCCGGCTTTCTCGATCTCGATCTCAATTTCTTCGATCAGCCCCAGCCGCGCGAGCTTTTCGAGCGAATAGTAAACCTGCGGCCGCGAAACACCGGCCCAGTTGCGGACCTTTCGAGCCTCGAGGAGCGCGTTGGCTTCATAGCCGTGCATCGGCCGTTCGGCCAGCAGACTCAGGAGCACCAGATCGGGAGTGGTCAATTTTTCGCTTGACATGATTTCCGTCTGCATCTAGTCTAAACGAGATTATTAGTCTTAACAAGACTAGATCGCAGTTTTTCAAGCCTTTGGGTCAGACACCCTAACGAGATTCAAGGAGAGGACCATGACATCCACCATCGAGAAGCCCATCACAATCATGAAGATGACAGCCAACCTGTACACCGGCGACGTGAAAGCCTGTGCGAGCTTCTGGGTCGACCGGCTGCAATTCGAAAAAACGATCGAAGTTCCGGAGGGAGACAGTCTGGCCTTCGTCGCGTTGCAGAAAGGATCCATCGAGCTGATGTACGGCAGCTTCGCGAGCCTGGAAAAGGACACTGCGGTAGCAAAGGCGTTCCAGCGCGGAACCTCGTCTCTGTTCCTCGAGGTCGAAAGCATCCAAGCTGTCTTCGCTGCACTGGAAGGAGCGCCAGTCGTGGCGCCGATGCACAAGACCTTCTACGGCTCGACCGAATTCACGGTGAAGGACCCGGCCGGACATCTGATCACGTTTGCGGAGTTCGCGAAGGCCTGACCGCGTCAGGGGATCCGATTACGGAACGGCAGCGCCTGAGACCGCGATCCCTCTTTCTTCGAGTTGTTTGACCGGCTGCCCACGCAGCTCCTCGATGGCCGCCCGCAGCCTCTCGGTCAGCTCCTCGGCTTGGCGCATGTGCATGCCAGCGGTCTGGATCGGCTCGCCAGCGGTGAGAATCAGCCTGCCGGGGTAAAAATGGCGGGTATGAATCGGCAGCAGATCGTAGACGCCGCTCAACGCAATCGGAACCAGCGGAACCTGCGCTCGAATGGCCAGATAAGCCGCTCCGGAGAGAAACTCTCGCAGCTCGCCCGTGGGCGTTCTGGCGCCCTCCGGAAAGATGAAAAGCGGCATTCCGGCGCGAAGAGCCCGCACTCCCCCGCCCAGGCTCGAAAGCGTGGCGCGCGGGTTTCCCGTGTCGATCGGAATCTGGCCCGAGCGGCCCAAATACCAGCCAATGAACGGCATGGTCCAGAGATCCTTCCTGGCAAGGATGCGGAACTGGAAGGGCAGCGCGGCAAAAACCACCGGCGTATCCATGTACGACGTGTGGTTGGCGGCGTACACGGCGACCGGAAACCGGCCGAGGTTTTCAGAACCCCGGACCTCGAGCGACGATCCCGAGCTCCAGACGCCTAGTTTCGCCCAGATTCGGGCAATACGATGCTGCGCGCGGCCGCTGCGGTCGAAGAGCGAAACCAGTAGCGCCAGCGAACCGCAGATTCCTGTAAATGCAAAGAAAAGAGGTGCCTGGATGAGATTGGTCCGCCAACGATAGAGCCGAGGCAGCGGGCTGGGCGGTCGGCTCATAGCCGGGCTTCGCCCCCGTCGAGGAGCAACGAGCGCGCCTCGCCCACCAGATAGAGCGATCCCGAGACGACGATGGGGCCGTTGACGTGCAAGTCATGGTCCGTCATGGCAAGGACAAGCGCTTCGGCAACGGAATTCGCGGCAACCGCGTGCGTCCCGGTGGCTTCGCCTGCGGCGAGCAGGTCGTCGAGCGAGGCGGCGCGCGAGGAGTGAATGGGCGCGAAGATGACCCGATCGAAGACGGGAAAGAGAGTCTGCGCCAGCTCGGCGATGGGCTTGTCGCGCAGGCAACTGAAGATCAGGGTCTGCGGCGGGCTGCCGGCCTCGGTGTCGCGCAACGCGGCGCGGAGGGCCCAGGCGCCGGCGGGGTTATGGGCCACATCGAGAATCCAGTCGGCGCCGCGAGCCGAGACTCGCTCCAGCCGCGCCGGCCAGACCGTCTGCCGGATCCCCGCCACAATGGACTCCGGCCTGACCGGAAAGCCATGATTCTCTTGGAGTTCCACGGCGGCAGCGATGGCCAACGCGACGTTGCGGTGCTGATGAACACCTTTCAACGGAGAGTCGACTTCGACCGTCGTCCCCAAAGCGCGAATCGGGTAAGGCTCGGTCGCCGAAGCCCCAATCCCGGGCATGTACGGCACTGCGCTCACTCCGCGAACGTCGAGCGAGGTGGCCACTTCGCCAAGAACCTGGTTCGCTTGCGGATGCTGGGGCAGCGTGACCAGCGTGCCGAGTGGCCGCAGGATTCCGGCCTTTTCGCGCGTAATCTCGGCGATCGTCGAGCCCAGCCACTCCATGTGGTCCAGCGAGATGTCGGTCACGATCGAAAGCAGGGGGTCGACGATATTGGTCGCGTCCAGCCGCCCGCCCATGCCCACTTCCAGCACCGCGATGTCGACGGGCGCCTCGGCAAAGCAAAGAAACGCCTGAGCCGTGAGCATTTCGAAGTAACTGGGTAGCTGGTGCAGACGGCCATCGAGCACGAGCTGCTGAGCGGCGTCGTGAACGCGAAAGTAGGACTCGGCGAAGGCGTCGTCCTGGATTTCGGCGCGATCGATACGGATTCGCTCGTTGATACGAGTCAGGTGCGGCGAAGTGTAGAGGCCCGTGCGCAGGCCGCTGGCTGTAAGGATCGACGCCAGTGTCGCCGCCGTCGAGCCTTTGCCGTTGGTTCCGGCGATCAGCACCGAAGGAAATCTGCGCTCGGGATGGCCCAGCGGCTCGACCAGCACGCGAATCTCGTCGAGCGAGAATTTGCGGCGCGCGTGGCCCGTTCCGGAGTACAACTCCGACACCAGCGAGTTCAACTGTTCGAGAGCGGCCGCGTAGGACATGCAGAGAACAGTATAAGAGAGGGTCCAGCATCCAGGGTTTTGAGGCGGAGGCCGAGGCGACAAGGGAACGAATCGCGGAAAAGCAATCTTTGACCGGAGGGCCTCATTTCTTGAGCAGCAACTGCAGCGCTTCGCGGGCGTTCTGCAGGCACAGGCGGGCTTCGTCCTCTGAGAGCAGCCCCTGGTGGACAGCTTTTTTACCGGTGTCATTCACCTGGTTGGCCACGCGGGGAAAGCCGGGATCGAATCCCGTTTGTCGCAGGTTGTCGTTGACCTCGTGAAGCAGATTGCCCAGGGTCGCCGCGTTGCGATAGCGGCTGCGGACCTGGCGCGCCAAAGGCGCCGGCAGTTTTTGCTTGATCGCCTCCTCGAGCACAGAACGGCACATGACGGCGCAGGCCGTAAAGAGACCGAAGAAGTAGCAGCGGGTGGCTTCGTCGAGGTAGCAGTCGGCTTCGTCGGAGCTTGGCGCCGAAACCACGCATTCGCGCAAATGCGTGGCGCGCATCACTGCCGGCTCCACGAGCCCCAGAAGCTCCAGCGCGAAAGCGGCGCGAAGCAGATCGTTCTGCTGGGCGTCAAGCGCGCGCTGGATGGCCTGCCACACCGGCGCGACGACTGCGTTCGAGGCGTGCTGCAACCGTGTGAGCGAAGTGAGCCGCTGGCGCGCGTGATGGACGAAGCCTTGGCGCATCTCTTGGGCCATCCTGCGCCAGCCTGCGACAAACGCGCCGGGATTCTGCCGGTAGCGCTCCCAAAGTTCATCGTAAACCAGCGTAGGCAACACGTCGCGCAACAAGGTGAACCGGCCGGTGCGCGCCAGTTCGGCAATCGAGTCGCAAAATTCGCGCCCAGGTGCACTTTCGCTCGACATTTGAAGAAGCTGGTTCTCCAGTCGCCCGACATCGATGGCCACGGCCCGAGCCCTTCCAATGAGCCCAGTGTAAGGGCGATCTCCAGCGGCTCGGCTCGCAAGACGCGGCTTTTCCAGCTTCGATGTTCGGGAATAGGAATGGATCGGACGCTGCCGCACAGGTGGGAATCGCGCCCGATTTCCTCATCGGGAGCCGCAATGGCGGCTTGCTTACCCCTTCCGTTTGCTCCCTCACGAGCCGGACCTCCTGTTGCGTTCGGGTCGATGCAAGACTTCCCTTCTGTGCATCCTAAGACCGCTGTAAGTATCAAATCTGCGTGGCATGGATCGCGCTCTCCACACAAGGCGGCGTCTTTCCACACGGCATTCGGGGCCGGCTGTGGGAACCGTGGGAAATCCATTCCTTTGGCGAGGCGCCATTCCGGGATTTCCAATTCTCCTGAATTGCACCGACCGGTTTTCGAAAACCTGGCCATGGGTCAACCCGGCCCATGACAAAAACATCGGCGGCATTTCCACTTTTGCAGCCTGAACTACGGTTAGGACTGTCTTTGTCTTATTCCTTATATGCAGAATCCTCGTCCCCGCCGCTTCTCACACCGCTAGACTGCGGGCGCAAGGCGAATCACGAGCGGCACGCGACGGCGTCCCGGAATCCAGAGATCGACACCCGTTTTCCACGCACGATCGGGCCGGAAGATGAATACAATCAAAGCCGAAGGGGAGCACGGCTCGCTTCGGGGGCTGCGGGGTACTCTGGAGTGTGGCCGATGGGGTATGCTTCCCACGTCGAGGGGTGAGCGATGCCAGTGGTCGAGACTGCGGTAGACAAGCCCGCTGCGCAGGGGGCAACCATGGAAATAACCGTGAGCCGCCAGGATCTGGTGAGGGAGCTGACCGCCACGCAAAGCGTGGTGGAGCGCAAGACAACCATTCCCATCCTGTCGAACTTCCTGATCGAAGCTGAAGGCGAACGGCTGACCGTCACGGCGACCGACCTCGATCAGGCCATCCGCACCAGCGCCACGGTGAAGGTAAAGAAGCCCGGCGCCTGCACCATACCCGCGCGCAAGCTCTTCGATTACATCAAGCTGCTTCCCGACGGCGACATCTCGATCAAGCTGCTGGAAAACCACTGGGTGCAGATTCGCGCCGGGCGCTCCAACACGAAGATGGTTGGCATGGCGCGCGCCAACTACCCGCAAGTGCCCGAGTTTCCCTCTGTCGCCGCAACACGCCTCTCGCTGCCCGCATTGAAGACTCTGATCGCGCGCACCATCTTCGCCATTTCCAACGAAGAGTCGCGCTACACGCTCAACGGAGCGTTGCTGGTGCTTAAGGCCGAATCGCTGGCCATGGTCTCCACCGACGGCCATCGCCTCGCATGGGTGGAAAAACCCAACGAGAATCACGAAGGCGTCAGCGGCGAAAAGCGCGTGCTCATTCCGCGCAAGGCCCTGCATGAGCTGCAGCAGTTGCTCTCGGCCACCGACGACGAATCGGTCGAGTTCGCCGATGACGAGCACACACTGTTCTTCCGCATCGGGCATCGCACCTTGAGCACGCGCCGGCTCACCGGGCAGTTCCCCAACTTTGAGGCCGTGATGCCCCGCGACAACACGAAGTTTGCCGTGGTGCGCGCCGACGAGCTTTCCGGGTCGATCCAGCGCGTGGCGCAATTTGCCGACGAGCGCTCGGGCGCCATACGGCTGCGTCTGGAAAGCAACGAGCTGAAGATCAGCTCCAGCTCGACCGAGAGCGGCGAGAGCGAAGACACCATCGACACGCCCTACTCCGGCGACCCCATCATGGTGGGCTTCAACTCGAGCTACATCCTCGACTTCCTCAAGGCGCTGGGTAACGAGGGCGAAGTGCGCATCGAGTTCAAGGACTCGCAGTCGGCCGGCCAGATGCGCCCCGAAGACCCCGACGCCGAATACCGCTATAAATACGTGCTGATGCCGATGCGGATTTGAGTATTCGTTGGAGAGCGTATCGCACCGGGATGTTGCGCGAGCATGTAGGCTGACGGGTTTCGCCAGGTTGCATGATAGTTCAAAACTCCCATTGCCCCACAGATCGTTTTCGCGGTGGGGCACATACGCCCGCGCCGCCACCAGGCGGCCTATACGCGCATTGTTCCGATCCAATCGCGTTCTGTTCGTGCGCTCGCAACAGGTGCCGAAAGCCCGGGGTGGCGCCGAAGTCCTGCGGCAGGTGTAGACTGCCGGGGAACTTCCAATTCTCGATTCAGCAGCGGTGAATGTGCAGAAGCCATTGTGTGCTGCCATTTGTTTTGTCCTCTTCGGATGGGGCGCATCTGCGCAGCCGGTTGCAGCATCGGCGCCTGCGCCGCCACCGAAGGAGGCCGTGCGGCTGAGCCTCGACGTGGTGGTGACGGACAGAGCGGGAAAGCCGGTGGCCGAGCTGGAGCCGACGAACTTTACGCTGCTGGACAACGACCAGCCGCGCAAGATTCTGAGCTTCAGGAGGACAGACGGCGCCGTGGGAAGCCGGTTCGATCCACCAGTGGAAGTGATCCTGTTGCTCGATGCGGTGAATCTTCCCTACGAGGCGGTTACGCTGCAACGGCTCGAGGTGGAGAAGTTTTTGCGGCTGAACAACGGGCAGCTTGCGTTTCCGACATCGGTGTTTCTGTTCAGCAATCAGGGACTGCACGTTCAGCCCACTCCCTCCAAAGACGGCAATGCGCTGGCGAAGATGCTGGACGCGTCGACGGGCACGGTGCGGGCGCGGGATATCACGGGCGGCGTCTACAGCCTGGCCGAACAGTTTCAGGACTCGTTCAGGACGATGCAGGGGATTGCGGAAAACGAGGCGCGCAAGCCGGGGCGGAAGGTGCTGGTCTGGATCGGGCCGGGATGGCCGCTCCTGACGGAGCGGTTTTTCATCCAGTCGAACGAGTCGCGTCAGAACTACTTTCACCAGCTCGTGGCGCTGACAAAACAGTTACGCGAGGCGCGTATCACGATCTATAACGTCGCGCCCATTGTGGGCGTGACGCGGGAGCTCTACAAGGGCTATGTGAAGCCGGTGACCGAAGCGCGCCGGATGGAGATCGGGAATCTTGCGCTGGAAGTGCTGGCGCTGGAGACGGGCGGCCGCGTGCTGGCTCCGGCCAACGATCTGGCGGGACTGATCCTGCAATGCCAGAGCGAAATCGGACCGTATTACACGCTCACCTTCGAGCCTCCGCAGCCTGCCGAGGCCGATGAGTTCCACAGCCTGCGCGTACAGATGAGCGGCGATGGACTTACGGCGCGCACGGATACCGGATATTACAACGAGCCTTAGCTCACAGGAGTATGCAACCTCCGACGCCGAAGCGGCCATTGCTCACCTGAGTTTTTTCGCAAAGTCGCACGCGCAACTCACCACGTCAGCGTCACGGTGATCGTCTTCCATCCATCGCCGGGCGGGAAGTGCAGAAGAAGCGGAACTCCGGCCGAGAGGTCCTCTTCGGTATCGAGGCCGACGGCGATCTCCGCCGTCGCCTGTTCCGTGCCGGCAGCGTATTGCGGATCGGCCTGCACCCTGGGAACAAAGCGCCCGTGGCGAACCAGGCT
>JASHQQ010000030.1 GCA_030039035.1 Acidobacteriaceae bacterium
GCTTTTGAAAGCTCTTTTGCGCCGGACCGGTGATTACGACGTGCCATGCCATGAAGAAAGTCCCTTAACGATACCGCGTCACCTTTCCGAAAGGCAGCCCGGCCACGGCGAAGCGCAGCGCGCTCATCCTCCGTCGCCTCCACTGCGGGGTAGCGGGACTCGAAATACACTCGCAGGGCTTCACGAACGAGCTCGGAACGAGTTCGGGATTCCTTTTTTCTGACCTCCTCGAATTGGCGGACGAGCGCCGGCGGAAGGGAGACGGTCATGGTTTCGGTGGTTCTCATGGTCTTGACGCCGGCTGCATCGGGTCTTACTGAGTAAGACTTGTTCCTAATCGTACCCTGTCCAACTCAATTGTCAAGGGAACGCGAGAGCGGCCCGCGCCATCGTCAACACTAACAAGAAACTTCGAGGCTGCCCGGGATCCATCCTTCGCCTCAAACAGCCGGATGTCTCTGGTGCCGCGCCCATCGCCCTTGTCCCGGACCCATGCCAGGGCATACCCCCTTCGAACGAATACCCTCTTCGGGGCAGGCCATGTGATTCGCTGGCTCGCGTGGGCGCTTTCTCGCCCCGCGGTTTATACTCGCTTCTGACGATGGCCATCGAGACCGAGATCAAATTCCGGGTCGATGATCTCCCCGGCTTCTCGCAAAAGCTCGAGTCCGCCGGGTTTCGCCTGGTGACGCCGCGCACCTTCGAGAGCAACGTGCTCTACGACACGCCCGACCGGCGGATGCGCGCGCGCGTGGAGATTCTGCGCATCCGCAACTACGGCGGACGGTGCATCCTTACCCACAAGCGCATCTGCGACAACGGCGGCGACGAGCGGCACAAGCATCGCATCGAGACCGAGACGGAGATCTCCGACGGCAAGGCGCTGGCCGAGGTCTTTCGCTCCATCGGCCTGGTCGCCGCGTTCCGGTACGAGAAGTGGCGCAGCGAGTGGTCCGACGACGAAGGCCACTGCGTGGTGGACGAGACGCCGATCGGCGGCTATGCCGAGCTCGAAGGCACGGCGGAGTGGATCGACCGGGCCGCGGCAAGGTTGGGCGTCAACCCGTCAGCTTACATCACGCTCAGTTACGGACGGTTATTCGATCAGTGGCGCGAAGAGCATCGCTCCCCGGCTCAGGATTTGACGTTCGAAGCGATCCGCGCGACGAGCCGTTGAGATTGCGCGGCCGATCCAGTCCCGGTATCGACTCTCGCGAACTGATCCTCTTATCCCAGGCACGAAAATGCGAATCTCCACCCCGCAAACCAGATCGGTTCGCGAGGGCCCCGGACCGGGGGCACCCAGCGAATCCACGTTGTCACCCAGGTGGCGCAGGCCCACCCTTCCCGCAAAAAACGCGGGAAGGATGGGGCACCCAATGCCGCGGAAGGACCTGCCTATCCCTCGGCCCCGTGGCACTTCTTGTATTTCTTCCCTGAGCCGCAGGGGCAGGGATCGTTGCGACCCACTTTTTCGCCGGTGCGGCGCTGCCTGGGCTGGGTGCCGTTGCCGTTGCCCCCGGCCATGGTCGCCGCCGCCAGCTCCTTCTGCTTCTTGTGCCGGAACTCCTTTTCCAGCGCGTCGATGGTCGTCGACGGCTGGCGCGTGGGAATGGCGATCTCGCGCGGCATCGAGGCGCCGTCGCCGGGCATGTGTTGCACGGCGCTGGCCACCGGGGGCGCCTTGGGCACCTCGCGCCGCGGACGCGGGGCCGAGGCCGAGGTGACGGGCTGGCCGTCGGGTCCGATGATCTGCATGCGGAAGAGGAAGCGGGCCGTGTCTTCCTGGAACTTCATCATCATGGCCTCGAAGAGGTCGAAGGACTCTTTCTTGTACGCCACGAGCGGGTCCTGCTGCGCGTAGCCGCGCAGGCCGATCCCTTCCTTCAGGTGATCCATCGACAGCAGGTGATCCTTCCACAGCCCGTCGATCACGCTGAGCATCACCATGCGCTCGTGATAGCGCATGGTCTGCGCGCCGAGGATCTTCTCTTTCTCCTCGTAATGCTCCTTGAGCTTTTCGAAAACCGTTTCGCCCAGATCGTGTCGATTCATCTCCTGGGGCTTGATTCCGGACTCGGTCAGGTTCAGCCCGAACTGGCCGTAGATGCGATCTTCGAGCCCCTTCGCATTCCAATCTTCGGGATGAACTTTTTCCCCGGCAAACTCGTCGAGCGCGTTACTGAGGATCGAGGCGACGTAATCTTCCAGAATCAGCTCGCGCTGATCGACGCCCTCGAGCAGGTTGCGCCGCAGGCCGTAGACGGCCTCGCGCTGCTTGTTCATCACGTCGTCGTATTCGAGCAGGTGCTTGCGCGACTCGAAGTTCTGCGCTTCCACCATCTTCTGCGCGCCCTCGATGCGCTTGGAAATCATGCGCGACTCGATGGGCACGCCTTCTTCCATACCCAGCTTTTCCAAGAGCACGCTCACCCACTGCTTGGCGAAGATACGCATCAGGTCATCTTCGAGCGAGAGATAGAAACGCGAAGCGCCGGGGTCGCCCTGGCGGCCGGCGCGCCCGCGAAGCTGGTTGTCGATGCGCCGCGACTCGTGGCGCTCGGTGCCGAGAATGAACAGGCCGCCCGACTCGATGACCTGTTCGTGCTCCGCCTGCGCCGACTCGTTGTGAGTTGTGAAGACCTCGGCCCACTCCGGCTCGGCGATCTCGAACTCCTGTCCCTGGTAGTAGAAGCGCAGGAACCCCGGCGGCGCCATGGGATTGATGGCGCCCTCGGCCACGCTGATGGCGCGCGCGTGGCCCTGCTTGACCAGTTGCTGTTTGGTCATGAACTCGGGGTTGCCGCCGAGCAGGATGTCGGTACCGCGGCCGGCCATGTTGGTGGCGATGGTGACCATCCCCAGCCGCCCGGCCTGCGCCACAATCTCCGCCTCGCGCTCGTGGAACTTGGCGTTCAGCACCACGTGCTTGACGCCTTTGCGCTGCAGAATGTTCGACAGCCGCTCCGATTTTTCGATCGAGGTGGTGCCCACCAGCACGGGCTGCTGCGATTCATGCAGCGCAGCAATCTCCTCGGCCACCGCCTTGTATTTCTCCTTCTCGGTGCGGTAAACGACATCGGAGTTCTCGACGCGCAGCAGCGGCTTGTTGGTGGGGATGACGACAATTTCCAGCTTGTAGATCTTTTCGAATTCGGCGGCTTCGGTTTCGGCCGTGCCGGTCATTCCGCTCAGCTTTTGGTAGAGGCGAAAATAATTCTGGAAGGTGATCGTGGCCAGCGTCTGGTCTTCCTTGCGAATGGTTACGCCTTCCTTGGCCTCGATCGACTGGTGCAGCCCGTCGCTCCAGCGCCGGCCGGGCATCAGGCGGCCGGTGAAGGTGTCGACGATGATGACCTCGCCGTCCTTGACGACGTATTCCACGTCGCGCCGGTAGAGTGCGTGCGCCTTGATGGCGGTTTCGACGTAGTGCTTCAGTTCCCAGTTCTCGGCGTCTGCGATGTTGCCGATGCCGAGCAACTGCTCGATATGCTCCCAGCCGTCGTCGGTCACGCCGATGGTACGGTGTTTTTCGTCGACCACGTAGTCGCCGGTGAGGTATTTCTCCCCTTCCTTGAGCTGCAGTCCAAGCTCCTCCTGGCGTTTGGTGTCGCTCCACTCGACTTCCTCGCCCAGTTCGAGATTGGGAATGATGTGCCGCACCTTCGTGTACTTGTCCGTGGTCTGGTCGGTGGGACCGGAGATGATGAGCGGCGTGCGCGCCTCGTCGATCAGGATCGAGTCGACCTCGTCGACGATGGCGTAGTAGTGCCCGCGCTGCACGCAGTCCTTGATCTCGAACTTCATGTTGTCGCGCAGGTAGTCGAAGCCGAACTCGTTGTTGGTACCGTAAGTGATGTCGGCGCCGTAGGCCGCGCGTCGC
>JASHQQ010000212.1 GCA_030039035.1 Acidobacteriaceae bacterium
ATGAGCTGAGCAGCCCGAACGATGGACAGGCGCCGCAGCAGAAGGCCGATAAAGCCGCCGAGGCGAGCAAGAAATTCCTGGCCATGGCCTACGACGGCATCTCCGGCCCTCATCTTGCCAGGATCGCCATTGCATTGCGCACGCCCGACTATGGCGAACTTCTTCCGCAGATGCTGAAGAATCTGGATGACACGGACCGCTCCAATCCCCACTATCTCGGCTGGGCGCGCCACTCCTACAACGACGTGCTTGGGGCCCGCTGACGCCGCGATGCCCATTTGGCGCGGAGCGGCCGGTCCCGATATACTGAAGATTCGTACAGGAGCTTCGAATCCCATCATGGCTAAGACATGCGATATCTGCGGCAAGGGGCCGCGCTTCGGCAACAACATCTCGCACGCGCACAACGTGACCCGCCGCACCTGGGACGTGAACCTTCAGGTGGTGAAGGCGATGGTCAACGGCGCGCCCAAGCGGCTGCGCGTGTGCACAAGCTGCATCAAGGCCGGCAAAATCGCCAAGGCCTAGCCGGCCAGGCGGACATTGGGCTGGCAAAACTTTGGAACCAGCAACCCCGTCCTCCCGGACGGGGTTTTACTGTGACGGAGAATCTCCCTCTCCCGCAACTCGCAGCTTCACTGCCTCGGCGCGGCCGCCGCACCCGCCAGCGGATTCTCCCAATCGAACCCTGCCGCGTCGAGCCCGCCCGGCGACCAGCGATCGACAATCGCCTTTCCGATCTTGCCCAGCGTCTGCTCGGCTTCGTTGTCGCCCGTCCAGCGCTGGTCGACATTGTTCCACGTAAAGGCGGAAATCACGACCGGCCCATTCTTTGTCGAAATCAGCGCCACGTCGTTACGTACCCGGTCCAGCGCGCCGATCTTGTCGCCGATTGCCGAGCCGTGCTCGCTGGTGTCGAGCGACTCGATATAGCGCGGCAGGCTGTCGCGGTCTTGCTGCGCGCGCAACATGAGCAACGTGGCGCCACAGACGGGGCCGTCGGCGGGCTGAGGCGGCCCGTCCTTCAGGTCGAGCCGGCACTCGGCCAGCCGCTCCATTACGGTCGCCATCTCGCGCGCGGTGGTCTTGCCCAGGCCGAACTTCGGCTGGTCGGGCGGCATGGGACCCTGCGCCGGCTTGTAGACCTTCTTGTACAGCCAGGTCTGCTTCAGCCCCGCCGCGCGAAGTGTGTCGTCGATGTGCGCGAGGCCCAGCCGGTCGATGGCCATGTTCGTGGCGGTGTTGTCGCTCACGATCACCATCAGCGTGAGCGCGTCGTGCAACGTGAGCGCCAGCGGCGTATCGAGCTGCGCGAGGACGCCCGAACCGGGAACCTGATTGTCTTTGGTTAGTACGAGCTTTTCATCGAGCTTCGCCGTTCTGGCACGCACCTGCTCCGCGGCATCGAGCAGAATGCCCAGCTTGATCACGGATGCCGTCTGCACCGGCTCGTCGGCGTCGAGTGAGGCGGTCTGCCCGGTCTTGAGGTTCTGCGCGTAGACGGCGACCTGGCCGCGATGCGCCTGCGCGATGGCTTGCAGTTGCCGACCGAGTTGCAGATCTTCCTGCGCCGGCGATGTTTGAGAAATCGCCGATATGCCTGGGCAGGAGCAGAGGAACAAGACGGAGAATCCCGACAGGAAGCGCAGAGATCCCATGCAGCCAGCGTACCGCGCCGCAGCCGGTCAGCCCTTCTTTTCTCTCTCGAAAGTGAGCGACGCCGAATTGATGCAGTAGCGCAAGCCGGTGGGCCGGGGGCCGTCAGGGAATACGTGGCCCAGATGCCCGCCGCATCTCGCGCAGGTCACCTCGATGCGGTGCATGCCCCAGCTATGGTCCTCGTGTTCTTCCACGGCCTTCGAACCGGCGGGAATCATGAAGCTGGGCCAGCCGCAGCCGGAATCGAATTTGGCTCCGCTCAGGAAGAGCAGGGCGCCGCACCCGGCGCAATGATAGTTGCCTGTCTCGTGATTCTCGGTCAGCGCGCCGGTAAACGGCCGTTCGGTGCCTTTCTCGCGCAGCACGCGATACTGCTCGTGCGTGAGCATCTTACGCCAATCGGCATCGCTGCGGACGATCTTTTCTGTCGTTTCACTCATCGCATCCTCGAGATGGGGAGGGTACGGGCTTTGGCCCCTGAGGTCACACCTCAGCCACGAGATCGATCTCGACGAGCACATCCCTGGGCAGGCGCGAGACCTCGACCGTGGTGCGCACCGGCGGCGTCACGCCCTCCGGCGCAAGATACGTCGCGTATACCGCGTTCATCGCCGCGAAGTCGTTCATGTCTTTCAGATACACCGTGGCCTTTACCACCTTCGACAGGTCCGACCCGGCAGCTTCGAGGATCGCCTTGAGGTTTTCCAGCACGCGCCCGGTCTGCTCCGAGATGCCGGAGGCGATCACCGCATTGTGCACGGGGTCGAGCGCGATTTGGCCTGCCGTATACACGAGCTTGCCCGCGCGCACTCCTTGCGAGTAGGGTCCGATCGCTGCCGGCGCACCGGATGTGGAGACTCGCTTTTTCGAGGCGGTAGCCGCTCTTTTCATGCAGCCATTGTATCGGGTATGGCAGGTCATCCGACCCTATCCGCTCGCAACGACGAGCGGACAGGATGGGACACCCCGAGTTGCATGGCGCCGGCCTGCGCCTGGAGCGATCAGCGCCACACGGCCAGGATTCCGCCCGAAACCAGAAGCGCCACAAACCAGTAACCGCCGTTGATGGCGAAGAGCTTGAACGGCCGGCCCTCATAGATGCCCTGCGGCAAGCTGGGGCAGGCGATGAAGCCCGCCCAGGCGATGAAGCCGACAAACATGCCGTGAAGAAAGTCACGCGGATCCGACCACAGAACCAGGTGCGCCAGCACGAAAGAGAGAACCAGGTCGCAGATGATCGAGGAAACCATGCCCAGGGCGAGACCGGACCTGTCGCCGTCCTTCTTGCGGCCGACGATCTCCATCCAGGGCTTGGCAAAGAGCGGCGGCGAGTACCAGAGCGCGCCGAGAAGCCATTGAAAAACGGCCACAACCACGATGGCCACGTAATTGAAGTTGTGAAGATGATGCATGGCCGCGTTCCTCCGGAGGAAAGAAGCAGTTTGGGTGCGCCAAACGGCAGCGCGCGGAATCGGGGCGAAGGGGGAATGCGCCATTGACATTGCCGGAGCCGGGAGGCCGGTGTCAAGGCAATTCGGAAAGGAGGGCTCCGTGGAGCGACGGACGCCCAGGTGTCCGGGGTCCCCGGCGAGCGAACTTTGCTCGCAGGGGTGGAGGCCTGTGCTTTCGGACCCGGGAAACCTCATGTTCTTCGATGAGGGAGACACCTCTATTTCCGTTTCAGCGCCTCGAGCTCATCGAGCGTCCGCGGCCAGTCCGAGCCGAGCAGGCGCGAGAGACTGCGGTCGGCGAGCACTCGCCCGCCGGTCTGGCACTTGGCGCAATAATTCGTTTCGTTGTCGGCGTAGCGGATGCGCTGCACCTTTTCGCAGCAGCGCGGGCAGGGCTGCCCGAATTTGCCATGCACGGCAAACTCGGGCCGGAACGCCGTCACATTTTCAGGAAAGCTCTTCGCGGCTTCGGCGCGCAGGCGATTGATCCAGGTCGAGAGGGTGGAGCGCGTGGCGGCAAACAATCGTTCCCACTCCTCCGGCTTGAGCTTGTGCGTCAGCGTGACCGGCGAGAGCTGCGCCGCGTGCAGGATCTCGTCGGAGTAGGCATTGCCCACGCCGCTGATCAGCCGCGGATCGGTGAGCGCGCGCTTCAGCGTGCGATTCTCCTGCGTCAGCGCCGCGCGAAAGCCGGCAAGATCCGTCTCGAGGATCTCGATGCCTCCCGGGTCTGCCGCATGCAATGCTTCGCCGGCGAAAAGGTGCAGCGAAGCGCGTCGCTTCGAGCCGGCCTCGGTCAGTGTCAATGTGCCGGACGAAAAATCGAAGGCCGCCAGCGCGTTTCGGCCGCCAAGTTTCGCTCCCGCGTGCTTCCAGTGCAGCCGGCCGGCGATCATCAGGTGCAGCACCAGCCACAGGTCGCCGTCTACGCCGATGGCGATGCGCTTGCCGATGCGCCGCAGCTCGCGAACCGGGCGGCCGCTCACACTCTCGAGCGGAGGCTCGACCGTGCGCAGCAGAAATACGCTGCCGAGCCGCACGCGCTCCAATGTTTTGCCCAGGATGCGTGCTTCCAGTGCGGTGATGTAGGCGGAGATATCGGGCAGCTCCGGCATGGATGCCAGTCTACTGCGGCGTCCGGCCCTCGGACATCACACAACGGAACCGAAGATATCCTGGGGATCCGAAACTGAAAGCTGAGAGCTGAAGGCTAACAGCCAAAAGCTGCCGTCACACCTTCTGCGTCCTCTGCACCGCGCGCACGCCCGGCACGCGCCGCAAGCCCAGCACCATGCGATTCAGGTGGTGCAGGTCTTCGGCTTCCACTACGAACTCGACGATGGCTTCGCCGTTCTCCGAGCGCTTGACTTCCACACCGCGGATGTTGGTGTCGTCTTCGGAGATGACGGCGGTCATCTCCTTGAGCAGGCCGGCGCGGTCTTCGCAAAAGACGGTGATCTTGACCGGGTAGCGGGACAGATGGCCGGCGGTCTCGTCGCCCACGCGCGCCCACTCGACGGCGATGCGGCGGTCGCTCTCGTAGAGCAGGTTCTGCACGTTGGGACAGTTGCGCGCGTGTACAGCCACGCCCTTGCCGCGCGTGACGTAGCCCACGATCTCCTCGCCGCGAATGGGATTGCAACATCGCGCGCGGTAGACGAGCAGGTCGTTCTGCCCCTCCACCTGCAGCGAATCCGAGCCGGTGAGGTGCAGCTTGCGCACCGAGTCGGGCATGACCGGCTCGCCGCCGGGTTGGGTTTCGGCGCCCGGCTCGGCCTCGGCCGGCGTAAGGATCTCCGGCGCCAGCTTGCCCAGCACCTGGTGCGCGGAGTGCTTGCCCTGACCCAGTGTAGCCAGCAGGTCGGTGGCCGTGGCCACGCCGTACTCGTTGGCGATCCGGCCCAGGTCGCGGTCGTCGATCTGGGTCAAGGGCACCTTGTATTTGCGCGCTTCGCGCTCCAGCAGCTTGCGCCCGATCTCGACGGCGCGCAAACGCTGGTCCTCGTTGAGCCAGTGCTTGATCTTGTTGCGCGCGCGCGGGCTCTTGACGAAGGTGAGCCAGTCGCGGCTGGGCTTGTGATCCTTCTGCGTGACGATCTCGACGATGTCGCCGGTGCGCAGCCTGGTGCGCAGCGGAACCATGCGGCCGTTCACCTTGGCGCCCACGCAGGTGTGGCCCACTTCGGTGTGAATGGTGTAGGCGAAGTCGACGGGCGTGGCGTCGGCCGGCACCACAACGACTTTTCCCTTCGGCGTGAAGGTGTAGACCTCGTCGGGATAGAGATCCATCTTCAGGCTGGAGAGGAACTCGTTGGGGTCGGTCATCTCCTTTTGCCACTCGACAAGCTGGCGGATCCAGTTGAGCCGTTCCTCGTCGCGCGCCGTCATCGCGGAGCCGGCAGCCTTGTACTTCCAGTGCGCGGCAATGCCCTCTTCGGCGATGCGGTGCATCTCCTCGGTGCGAATCTGCACCTCGAACTGGTGGCCCCCTTCGCCGATCACCGTGGTGTGCAGCGACTGGTAGCGGTTGGCGCGGGGAATGGCGATGAAGTCCTTGATGCGGCCCGGCACCGGCCGCCACAAGGTGTGGATGAGCCCGAAGACGGCGTAGCAGGAGGCGACGTCCTGCGTGATGACGCGGACGGCGAGCAGGTCGTAGACCTGGTCGAACGAAACCCTGGAGCGCTGTTGCTTCTGGAAGATCGAGTAAATGCGCTTGATGCGCCACTCCACGCGCGCCTGGATGTTGTTCTCGCGCAGTTGCTCCGCCAGGGTGTCCTCCACGCCGCGCAGGAATTGCTCGCCCTCCACGCGCCGCGCCTCCACCGCCTCCGAAACCTGCTCGAAGCTGACGGGGTCCGTGTAGCGGAAGGCCAGATCCTCGAGTTCGCCGCGCACTTTTCCCATGCCCAGGCGATGCGCAAGTGGCGCATAGATGTCGAGCGTCTCGCGGGCGATGGCCTCCTGCCGTTCGGGCGCAAGGTGCACGAGCGTGCGCATATTGTGCAACCGGTCGGCCAGCTTGATCAGCACCACGCGCACGTCGGTCACCATGGCCAGCAGCATTTTGCGCACGTTCTCGGCCTGGCGGTCCTCGCGATTGGCGAACTGGATCTTGTCGATTTTGGTGACACCCTCGACGATGTGCGCCACCTGGTCGCCGAACTCCGATTCGATCTGCTCCCGCGTGGCCGGCGTGTCTTCGACGGCGTCGTGCAGCAGGCCGGCGGCAATCGCCGTCGCGTCGAGCTTCATCTCGGTCAGCACCTCGGACACTTCCAGCGGATGGACGATGTAAGGCTCGCCGGAGGCGCGCACCTGCCCCTTGTGCTGGCGCACGCAAAACTCCCATGCTTTGCGAATCAGGGAAATATCCTCGTGCGGCCGGTTGGCACGAACCTGGCGCAGCAGGTTTTCAAATCGCTGGTCGATAGGAATGGCGCGCTCGGGCTCGCTGCCAGCCGCGGCCCGGTGCCCATCGCGCAAAGCGACCCGCTCCGGTTCCGCCGGGGAAGGCGTTGCGGACACACCGGCGGGAACGGCCTGTCGAAGCGTCGCCATACTTCATTATAGGCCGCAAGTGCCGCATCGTCATGAGCTCGCAATTCGGCAGGCAGACCCTATGCTGCAAACCGGTCGAGTGGCGTGCCCGCGCTCTCCGGCGCCGGCGCCGGCTGCAAACGCGCCGAACTACGTCTCGTTCCATCGCTTCGCAGACATTCGCAACACGGTACGCCGGTGCCATGGAGTCGCCTACCCTGTGTTCGCCATCACAGCCGAAGCACATCAGAGAAGGGGTAAAGTCTCCTACGGACAAATGCATTTCCAGGCCCGGACGCGCGACGTTCCGGGGCGATTTGCATGGAGTTGCACTCGCCTGGAACGGGAATCCGAGGTCAGGTGTGTCTTCGGAATGGCAATGTTCCAACCGGAAATGCGATGGAGATCCAGAACCGAGGAAGTTATGCTGAAACACCTCTCACTTATCGCCATGGCCGCGCTGCTGGCGTTGGGCATGGGTCTTGCGGACCAGGGCAACAACAAAATCACGCTTACAGCCAATAAGACATCTCCCACCAGCGGCAGGCAGATGTATACCAGCTACTGCGCGCCTTGTCATGGAACCGACGGCCGCGGCAACGGTCCGGTTGCCCCGGCGCTCAAAGTGCCGCCCACGGACCTCACTGTGCTGAGCAGGAACAACCACGGCAAGTTCCCGGATCTGCACATCGTCACCGTGCTGCAAAACGGCTCCGAGTTACGGGCGCATGGCAACCAGGAGATGCCTGTCTGGGGCCCGATCTTTGGTAAGATGAACGTGTCCAATCCGCAGGATAAGCTGCTCAGGATCAGTAACGTGAGCCGCTACCTGGAGACACTGCAGGTCAAGTAGAGCCGGATATCCGCGAGCATCCGGCACGGCCTGCAACCGCGCCGGAGCTCATGGCAATGCCGCGCAAACCTCATCCGGCAAGGAACCGGAAGGCGCCGCCGGGCCGCACTCCCGGCGCGCCTTTCGAGCGCGATGGCGACGCGACTCTCCTCGACCGGTCTGAACCGCACGTCGAGCAGACCCTGGGCAAGTGGAGCCGGACCGAAATCCGCAGGGCCGCACCGCCCCATCGCGAGTCCGCGGGAGTCATTGTCAGTCGCCGCGCGGCGGACAAGCTGCGCCACGGTCATCTCTGGGTCTATGCCTCCGATATCGAGTTTCTTGAATTGCCATCCGGCTCCGCCGAGCCTCCGCATCTTCTGCCGGTCGCCGACAGCCGCGGACTCCTTCTCGGCACGGCGCTCTATAGCCCCTCATCGCAGATCGCGCTCCGTCTCGTGTCCCGCGAAGCGATCGACGAGCAGGCGTGGCTCGGTCTGCTGGAAACGCGGCTGCGCGCAGCCATCAACCGACGCAAACCGCTGCTCAGCGAACAGACCGACTCCTGCCGGCTCTGCTTCAGCGAGGCCGATGAGTTGTCGGGCCTGGTCGCGGACAAGTACGGCGATCTCGTCATCGTTCAACTCCTGGTCAAGGGTCTCGATTCCGCGTCCGTGCGCGAAGTTTGCGTGCGCGCACTGCGCGAAACGCTCAAGCCGACCGCCATCGTCGAGCGCCCCGACCCGCACATGCGCGAACTGGAAGGCCTGGGCGCGCCCGATACTTCGCCCTTGTGGGCGCTCGATCCATCGACACCGGCCACGAGCACGCAATTCCGGCTAAACGGCCTCAGGTTTCACTTCGACTCCAATGCCAGCCAGAAGACCGGTGCCTTCCTCGATCAAAGCACGAATTACTCGGCGGCGCAGAAATACACGCAGCTCCTCTCGCCCGGCGGCCGTACTCTCGATGTCTGCTGCTACCAGGGCGGCTTCGCGCTGCACCTGGCCAGGGTCTGCCGCCGGGTCACGGGAATCGACGCTTCGCGCGCTTCGCTCGAAGTCGCGGAGCGGAACCTGGAAGCCAACCGCGGGCAAATATCCGCAGAGGTCGACTGGGTCGAGGGCGACGCCTTTCAGATCCTCCGCGACTGGTCGGACACAGGCGAGAAGTTCGACACCATCGTCCTCGACCCGCCGGCATTCGCCAAAACGCAGCGCGCCGTCGAAGGCGCTCTTCGCGGCTACAAGGAGCTGAATCTGCGCGCGCTCAAAATGCTGCGGCCCGGCGGCCTGCTCGTCACCTGCACCTGCTCGCATCACGTGGGCTGGGCCGATTTCGAGTCCACGATCGCTTCCGCTGCGGCCGACGCGCATCGCCGCGTACGCCTGCTCGAGCGCCGCGGCGCCGCACCCGACCATCCGGTGATTCTCAATCTGCCGGAGACCGAATATCTCAAGTGCCTGATCCTGGAAGCGGAATGAATGCGCCGCGGCGCATCTCTCGGCCCCAAGCTGTTCTCGACATAAACTATGAGGCGCCCTCTAACCGGGGCTGGCCCATCCCTTTCGCCCGGGGTCGGCGAAATGGGCGGGAGTGACGCCGGCTCGCGGCTGCAGGGTCTTATCCTCCAGGAAAAAGCCGATGCGCGAATTCGAGCTTTCGCTATGCCAGCGAGGGGGTCAGCACCCCGGTACGCGTAACTGAAATGACGCTTATATCGTCGGTCTGCCCGAAGCTCTGTGCTGTTCTTGCAACCGCGACCGGAGAACCTGTGGTTCGTAACAACTCCTGCACCCGCTCGAAACCAAACAGTTCTCCATTTCCGTTCGTTGCTTCCGCGATCCCGTCGGAAATCAGGATCAGACGATCGCGATCGCTCAGCCTGAAACGCGCAACGCTGAACTCGGCTTCCCCCATCATGCCCAGCGGCAGCGAGCCTTCAACCTCCATCGCCTCGCCGTTAAGGTATGGGCCGATGTGCCCGGCATTCGCGAGCGTCACATTCCCATCGGATTCAATTCGGAGCGCAAGGCAGGTAGCCTGGGCGTCACCGCGCCCCAGGAGCCGGCGATTCAAGGCCTGCAGCATCGCCAGCGGTTCTGTCGTGGCCTCCGCCGTGCTTCGCACCGCTCCGACCAGCAGCGCTACCAGCATGCCCGCCTTGAGGCCTTTGCCCGCCACGTCGCCGGCCACAATGAGCAGGCTGCCGTCCGCCGGGTGGGGAATGATCTGGAAAA
>JASHQQ010000003.1 GCA_030039035.1 Acidobacteriaceae bacterium
GTTCGGGAAAGAACACTCGCGTTGCTCGACGCCGGAACAGGGCTTCGCGTGAGCGAGCTCTTGGCCTTGCGTTGGCGGGATGTGGACTTCGACAACCTTGAACTCAGTGTGACCCGTTCCATCTGGCATCAGGTTGTGGGCGACTGCAAAACGGAGGCATCAGCCAAACCGGTTCCGCTGGATAGCTATATGGCGGAGGATTTGCAGCGCTGGCGTCGCCAGAGCACATATCGACTGGATGACGATTATGTCTTCGCCAGCGAGGCCATGCGGGGCAACCAACCGTACTGGCCCGACAATCTGATGAAGCGCCATATCCGGCCGGTTGCGAAAGCGAACGGCATTCACAAACGAATCGGTTGGCACACTTTCCGCCATACCTTCGGCACACTGCTCAAGGCTAACGGAGAAGATGTAAAGACCGTGCAGGAGCTTTTACGGCACGCGAGCAGCAGGATCACGCTTGAGGTGTACACGCAGGCTGTGACCTCGAACAAGCGGGCCGCGCAAAGCAAAGTTGTAAGGATGATGGTTCCGAATCTGGGTGAAATGCGGGATGAAAAACACCCACAAGTCGCAGGGTAGGGTGCTTATTGCACCCATATCAAACCCGAGACCTCTGTCTCTTTGGGGTCACCCATGAACCTAAATCGTTTAGATTCATGGCGGGGACGACGGGGCTCGAACCCGCGACCTCTGCCGTGACAGGGCAGCGCTCTGACCAAACTGAGCTACGTCCCCAAGACGTAGTTCAACGATATCAGTTTCGCGCGCGGCGCATCAAGCGAGCCGGGGGCGCGGGTGACCGTGAGAAGTTTCCGCGGCAGGCGCGGCGCGTTCTGCCATCTTCCCGCATAAGGCGGCTGACCGCGACGCCGCTCTTTTGCCGTTCGCCTGTTTGCGCGATTACTCTTCGATTCTTGTCAGCCGGATCGTTCGCCCCGCGCGTGCCGACTCCCGCGCCGAATCCAGAATCTGCATGACGACGATGTTCGTATCCAGAGCGGTCAGGTCGCCTTTGGGTATGAACTGGCCGCGCAAAACCGCCGCCAGGTAGTCGAGCGAGTTTTTCCGCGGGCCGCCGGGCGGTGGCGCCGTCACCGTGCGCTCCTCCGCATCGTGCTCGTAGCGAAGTCGCACTTTGTCGGGCCCCACGGTGATCGCGTATCCGGTCGCGCCATAGACTTCCATATCCTTGCGGCTGAAGGGCCAGTTCCACGAGGCCTGGATCACGGCCTGCGCGCGCGGATACTGCAGCACGATGGTGGCATCGTCATCCACATGCGGATAGAGCTGCGGCTTGTCGTGATTGACAACGGCCGTTACGGCAAGCGGCGTCTCGCCGTGCATCATCCACGTCGCCAGATCGGCGCCATAGCAGCCAAAATCGTAGAGCGCGCCCGCTCCGTTCTGCGCCGGATCGGTGAGCCAGCTCAAAAATTCCGGCTGTACGCCGATCTCCTTCGGCCCCTGGTGGCCGTCGTGAATCACCATGCGCCGGATTTCGCCGATGCGCCGGTCCGCTGCTTCGTCGTAAGCCGCCTTGTTGCTCGCGTACCAGGTCGTCTCGTAGTTCACCATCACCTGGATGTGGTGCTCTCGCGCCACGCGGCGGATGGCGAGCGCATCGTCGAGCGAGATCGTCAGAGGCTTTTCCACCATGACTGCCAGGCCATACTGTGCGGCGATCTCGATCGCATGACGGTGCTCGGCGATCGATGTGTAGACGAGGATCGCCTGGGGATGGCACCGCTCGATCATGTTGGCCATGCTTTTGTAGAAGAGCGTGTCGGGCAGCGAATACTTCTGGCCGTACCTGGTCCACAGTGTTGTATCGGCCTCGGCGATTCCAACAAGCTTTACATCACTGTGCTGCGGCAACGCGGCGAGAAAGCCCTCGACGTGCCCGTGCGTCAGACCGACAATGGCGACGCGAACCGGCGGCGGGGACTGCGCGGAACCTTGGGGAATCGCGGCGGCCAGCCATATTCCCACGGTTGCGATCATCCATATCGACGAATAAAGATTGCGCATTTGCCGATGGCTCCTTGTGCATCCGAACGTGCCAGAGCCCGATTTTACGCCTGGCCTCGTCGCCCGTCCTGGTCCGCCCTGGCCCGATTCGAGCAGCCCGGGCTTTCTCTCAACCATTCGTCCGGCACGAGTCATCCGGGCCGCCTCTTTCAGGGAGACGCAATGAAACCCGGATTCATTCCCGTTCCGACCCCGATCATTTGCCATGCCCCATCCTTTCGCCCTCTGCTGGCGAAAGGGCGGGACCGGCAGAAGGTCTTTGTTGACTTTAATTCCACGGGAATCCACCTTCGTTCGTCCCCGATACCGGAAAGTACCGTGTCTTTCGCGGTCCCCCGGTATGAGAACCGGGCCAGACGGTTTGACCCCGTCGATCAAACCCCCTTACCATGGGAAAAGACATTTCCCAGGCTACCGCGCTGTGCGCCTGCAACGTTAGCCCGAAGTGGCAGTTTTCAGCGCGGCCTGGCCGATAATCCGGTCCGCCGTTGCGAGCAGGAAAGGCATGGCGTTGAGCTCTACTGGCACCCTCGAAAACGATTCCCAACCCGATATGGCCGAGGGCGCGCACAGCCACGACGCCGCACCCGGCGAACCGCACGACCACGAACACGAAACCGCCCACGAGCACGGTCCCGTGCTCAATCCGGAATGCACGCGCGAGATCCAGATCGACGTTCCCGCCGAAGACGTCTCCAGGGCCTTTCGCGGCACCACCCGGAAATATCAGAAGCTCGCCCGCATTCCCGGTTTTCGCCCCGGAAAGGTCCCGGAAACGGTCATCCGCCGCCGGTTCGCCGATGAGATCCGCAAGGAGGTCATCGACCACCTGCTGGCCGAGCGATTCAATCAGGCAGTGCGCGATCTGGGCGTGGCGCCCGTGGGCCAGCCGCAGGTAACCGAGCTCACGGTTGAAGACGGCGCGCCCCTGCATGTGAAAGCCGCCTTCGAATACGTCCCTGAATTCCCTATCGACGACTATCAGAACGTCACCGTCCCCAAGCCCCCCGTGGAGGTGACCGACGAGGAGCTGGCACACGAGCTCGAACGACTGCGCCAGTCGCGCGCGACGGTCGAGCCGGTCGAGGAAGACCGCGCGCTTGCCGACGGCGACTGGGCACAGATCTCGTACCGCGGTCAGGTAGAGGGAGAAGGCGAAGTCACCGACGAGGGCGTGTTGGTTGAGTTGGGCGGAATAGATGCGCTGCCGGCCTTCACCGAAGTCCTCCGCGGATCCAGACCGGGACAGGAACTGAAGGCCGAGGTCATCTATCCCGCCGACTACTCCGATCCCAAGCTGGCGGGCAAATCGGGGTCGTTCGATATCGAGGTCAAGGCGATCAAAAAGCGCACGGCGCCGGATCTGGACGACGACTTTGCCCGGGAACTGGGCGAATACGCAAATCTGGCCGAGCTCGAAACCCGCGTCCGCGAACATATGACGGCCCGCAAGCGCCGCGCCGTGGAAAACGAGACCAAGGAGCGGCTCTTCGCGGCGCTGATCGATCACTACCCGTTCCCGGTGCCCGAGTCGCTGGTGCAGGACCGCATTGACGCCCGCCTCGACCGCGGGTTGCGCGCGCTGGCTGCACAGGGCATGGCTCCCTCCAACATGCGCAAGCTGGACTTTGGCCGCCTGCGCGCGGCCCAGCGCGACGGTGCGGTAGCTGACGTAAAGACCTCGATCCTGCTCGACCGCATCGCCCATGAGGAGAACATAGCCATCTCCGATGAGGAATTGGATCAGGAATTGCAGGTGTTGGCTGTCCAGACACGCGAACCGGTGGAAACCCTCCGCTCGCGTTTGACGGCGGACGACGGTATGGCTAGAATCCGGGAACAATTGAAACGCGAAAAAACTGCGAACCTTTTGTATGGAAGGCTGCCGGGATAGGGCGCAAAGGGTCTGGAACCGGACCGCGCCGATGCCGATGAAATACCAGGAGCGGCGGCCGAAGACGGGGGCAAGCGCCCCCAGGGGGGCGAAAAGAAGACGCAATGGCATTGGTTCCCATGGTGGTTGAGCAGACGAGCCGGGGCGAGCGCGCCTACGACATCTACTCCCGTCTGCTGCGCGACAATATCATCTTCCTCGGCACGCCCATCGACGACCAGGTGGCCAATCTCATTGTCGCCCAGATGCTCTTCCTTTCCGGCGAAGACCCGGAAAAGGATGTGCAGCTCTATATCAACTCGCCCGGGGGGTCGATTACCGCCGGATTGGCAATTTACGATACAATGCAGTTCATAAAGAACAACGTTGTGACATACTGCATTGGCCAGGCAGCCAGCATGGGCGCCTTTTTACTTCTCGCCGGCACCAAAGGCAAGCGCTTCGCGCTGCCCAACTCGCGCATTCTCATTCATCAGCCCTCGATGGGCGGCCTGAGTGGTCAGGCCACCGACATCGACATTCATGCGCGCGAGATCCTTCGCATTCGGGAAATCACGAATAATCTGATCGCCAGGCATACGAACCAGCCCCTGGAGCGCATCGAGCGCGACGTGGAGCGCGACTTCATCATGAACTCGCAGCAGGCCAAGGAATACGGCATCGTCGACGAGATCATCGACCGGCCGAGGACGTAATCGGGAACAGGATTGACGAAAATCACCGACAGCTCATGGACGCGCTGCATACAATTGAATGCGCACTGAAACCGCAGGTGGTCGGGCGCCTGGCGAGGGTCGAAAGCAAACTTCAACACGTTGCATAGCCGGGTGGCTCGCAACGGAAAACGGATAGCTCGTAGAATATGGAGCAGACTCGATGAAAACGCGCACGGGACCGGAAGAGGCACTGCGCTGCTCGTTCTGCCACAAGTCGCAGGATGCCGTGGCCAAACTGATCTCGTCGCCCAGCGACTATCCACGCGCCTATATCTGCGATGAGTGCGTCGCCGTGTGCAACTCGATCCTCGAGGACGATCGCGGCGACTCCGCGCATCCGGCTTCCACCGCGGGCCACCTGCCCAAACCCGTCGAAGTCAAGGCGTTTCTCGACGACTACGTCATCGGCCAGGACCAGACCAAGAAAAAGCTCGCCGTCGCCGTCTACAACCACTACAAGCGCATCCAGATGAACCGGGTGCGCAACAGCGAAGTCGAGCTCTCCAAGTCCAACATTCTTCTCATCGGCCCCACCGGCTCCGGCAAAACCCTCCTCGCCCACACCCTGGCCAAGATGCTCGATGTGCCCTTCGCCATCGTCGACGCCACCACGCTCACCGAGGCCGGTTATGTGGGCGAGGATGTCGAGAACATCATCCTCAAGCTGCTGCAGGCCGCCGAAGGCGATGTGGCGCGCACCCAGCAAGGCATCATTTATATCGACGAGATCGACAAGATCGGCCGCAAGGATGAGAACCCCTCCATCACGCGCGATGTCTCCGGCGAAGGCGTGCAGCAGGCGCTGCTCAAGATTCTCGAAGGCACCGTGGCCAACGTGCCGCCGCAGGGTGGGCGCAAGCACCCGCACCAGGAATTCACCGCCGTCGACACCACCAACATTCTCTTCATCTGCGGCGGCGCATTCGTTGGCCTGGAGCGCGTCGTGGGCCGCCGCGTGGGCAAGAAGGCCCTGGGCTTCAAGGCCATCGAGCTCGAGGTCGAAGCCGGCGCGCAGTCGCATCGCGACACGGAACTTCTGCGCAAGACCGAGCCGCAGGATTTGATCAAATACGGCCTCATCCCCGAGTTTGTCGGCCGCCTGCCGGTGGTCGGCGTCCTCGACGAGCTCGACGAACCCGCCCTCATTGACATCCTCACCAAGCCGCGCAACGCCATCCTCAAGCAATACCAGCGCCTGCTCGAATACGAGAACGTGCGCCTGCACTTCACGCAGGAAGCTATCGGCGCCATCGCCCGCGAGGCC
>JASHQQ010000213.1 GCA_030039035.1 Acidobacteriaceae bacterium
ACTGGGCCTCGACCCAGGGGCCGCTCTCGTGATACGGCTCGACGCGTGTGCGCAGGCGCAAACGGATTTCACCGTCGTTGGTTCGGGCCGATCCGGGCGCGAGGCTTGCGCAAGCCATAAGGGCAAAAACAGTGGCAAGAATCGTGGGCGTGTTCATGGGATTGTCGGTGAAAGCGGGAGAAAACTCCCGCTCGCAATATCGATTCTTCCACGACGACGCGCGACTTCAAAGCATTGCGATCATGGAAGCGCCGCGGGAAACCGGGGATCACGAACGAAGCGAGGATGGAGGATGAAGGTGCAAAGGAGAATCTTCCGGCACTGGAATGATTCCGGCTTCCCGCTTTCTTGCGCCGCGTCTCCCCTCGGCTCCCTGTCTCTGGTCGGTTTCCGTTGACGATCCCTCCGTTCCGGGAGCCGCAGACCCAATGAGTACGCATGGGGATGGACGATTCAGGCGGCGTGACCGCGGGTGAAAGAGAGCGGGTCCCCAGGCTCGCGTCCTGCCCGTCCCGCAGAAGCAATCCGCGTTGAATCACTCGAAAAATCCCAACGGTTATGAGGCGATTCGACCTCCGAATTCGCTTTTCAGGATGAAGAAGTGCCCGCAGGGAGAGCGGGCAGCGGATCGGCGCCGCTGTCCGGTCCGGCCACAGCCTGACCGATCGTCAGTCCGGCGCCAATCGCGCTTTGAAATACCTGTTGACGGAGGTCCGGCAAACGCGGAGAATGGCAGCCCTAAACTCCTTGCTGGTTTTCGTGGTTTCGAGGTCGGCCGGCCGGCTCCTCGCTCCAGTTCATTTTCCTGCTCAAGAGTTCCCCCGGGACGCATCTTCGATCGCCATCGTTTCCCGGGCCCGAACGACTCAATCGGATGGAAGTATCCGTTTGACGATCAATGGGAGCCCCACGTGATGAAGACGCCAGCCATGAAGCGCCGCCGAAACGCTCTTCGGTTGATCGCCGGATGGAGTGCGGCGACCGCAGTCCTTTGCGTGAACGCCTGCGTCATGAGAGCGCAGGCGGTTACTTATGTCTACGACGCTTTGGGCCGGGTGATCGGAGTCGTCAGCCCGTCGGGAGATGTCGCGGAGTATACCTACGATGCCACCGGAAACATCACGTCAATTTCCACTTATCGCAAGACGCAGCTCTCGATTCTGACCGTCACCCCGGGCAGCGGACCGGTTCATGCGTCCGTGACGGTTTACGGCACGGGATTCAGCGCGACCGCATCGCAGGATACCGTCAAATTCAATGGAACCGCGGCGAAGGTCGTCTCCGCCACCGCCAACTCCATTACCACCGAGGTGCCGGGTGGCGCCACCACCGGGCCCATCACCGTCACGACTCCCGCCGGCAAAGTGGTCAGCACAAATCCGTTTGTCGTCACACCGAACGAGGCGCCGACGATCACGTCCTTTACGCCAGGGATCGGTTCGCCCGGAGCGACCCTGTCGATCGCCGGAACCAATTTTCAAACGGATCTCTCCACTGACACGGTCCGGTTGAACGGAACGGCCTCGCCGGCCACATCGGCCACGACAACCGGGATTCACACTTCCGTCGCAGTGGCGAGCACCTCGGGGCACATCTCCGTTTCGACTCCCTATGGGCAGGCTGTCAGTTCCGGAGATTTCTACGTTCCTCCGCCCCCTTACACCCCCAGCCAGGTTGCATTCGCCGGGCGCATGAAGGTGGGCGCCACCAGGAACCTGAGTATCAAGACGGCAAACGACATCGGACTGATGATCTTCGACGAGACGAGCGGCCACCGCGTGACCCTGTCGGTGCCCAGTGGCACGTTCGAAGGCTGCGTGCTGGATATCTCCATCCTAAGCCCCACCAGCGTGACCATCGCTTCTACCGGGACGAGCTGCCTGGAGCCCGGCATCGTGACCACGCCGGTTCTGACCGAAACGGGAACTTACACCATCCTTGCCTATACCGCGGACGGCAGCACCGGCAGCGCGGCGATGAGCCTATACGACATTACCCAGGATTTCTCCGCGCCCATTGTGGCCAATGGTCCGGCGGAAACCGCCAGTATCACGATCCCCGGAGAAGAGGCCCGATTGACCTTTGCCGGAAGGACCGGAGAGAACATCAGCGTCGACTTCACGCCCAATGGAACGTTCGAGGCCTGCAGTCTGAACCTGACAATCCTCAACCCGGACGGATCGACGCTGAATTCGACCGCCTGTGTGGGAGAGGTGGAAGAACCTCAGCTCATCTCGCAGAAGGTGCTCCCCATGAACGGGACTTACACGATTCTGTTCACCTCGACCGACGCCACCACTGGCACGATTCAGGTGAACTTGTACAGCGTTGTGAATGTCACGGGAACGATCGCGATCGGCGGTCCGCCGGTCAGCGTCAATCTCGGCACACCGGGACAGATTGCCAATCTCACTTTCAGCGGTTCGACGGGGCAGACCGTGATCGTGAATGGCAACGACAGCAGCGCAGGCTGCGTCACGGACAACATTTATCAGGGTGCGACACAGGTGCTTGACGACGAGGAGTGCGGCGCAAGCTGGAGTTCGTCTCCGGCAACGTTGCCGGATACCGGAAAATACACGCTTGTGATCACTCCACAGAACTCGCCTTACACAGGAAGCCTGAAGGTGCAGTTAACCACGCCGTGACGCGGAGAGTGCGAAATGAGAATCTCGTCGATGCGCAGTCTCGCCCTCAGCATGGCTTGCGCCATGGTTCTGCCCATGGCCATTGTCAAGGCCCAGGGAATCGGGACGGTCCCCGGGCAATCCGCGACGTTGCTTCCGGATGGCCGCCTGCTGCTGCTCGGAGGCGAACACGCGGGCGTTCCGCAGGCCGCCGCAACGGTGGTGGACCCGCGAGATGGCGTCCAGACTGTCCTGCCCGGCGGGCTCAGGCACGCGCGCGCCTGGCATTCTGCAACGCTTCTGCCCACCGGAGATGTTCTTGTGCTGGGCGGCGTGGACGAAGGCGGCCGGTATCTCGGCTCGCCGGAAGTTCTCGATCCTGTCACGGGAACCTCATCTCCATTTCAGTTGCCCGGCTTCGAGCCGCGAGCGTTCCACACCGCGACCTTGTTGACCGACGGCCGCGTGCTGATCGCCGGAGGACGCACGCAGGAGGGCCAGGTTCTCGACAGCCTTGCGTTGTGGGATTACCGCACCAATGGGTTGACACCCGTCGACAGCGGGATGAAGACTCCGCGCGAAAGACACACTGCGATCTTGCTGCCCGACGGATGCGTGCTCCTCGGCGGCGGTTTCGATTCGCGCGGAGCGCCTGTCAGCAGCAACGAAGTCTTCGATCCCGATTCCGGAGAATCAACGCAGCAGCGGACGGCGGAGCCCATCGAGCTTCCTTTGCGTCTTGAGGCTTCGCTGCCGCAGGACGGCGCTTCCGACATTCCAATCGACAGCATCTTTGGATTTCGCTTTTCCCGCCCGCTCGATCCGTCTTCCGCGAATCGGCGAACGGTGACCTTCGAAGGCCCGGATGGCCCCGTTCCGGCGAAGATCGTGCCTGCCGAACGCGGCATGCTGCTGTTCGTGGTTCCTGAGACCGGCCTTCTGCCTGGGACCGGGTATTGGATCACTCTGTCCGGACT
The DNA here is from genome assembly GCA_030039035.1 of Acidobacteriaceae bacterium. GTDB lineage: Bacteria > Acidobacteriota > Terriglobia > Terriglobales > Acidobacteriaceae > Telmatobacter. The sequence continues at coordinate 3,605 of JASHQQ010000213.1, forward strand.
TCAGTCCGGCACCGGACATCTGCCCGACACTACGCTGTCATTCACCACCGCCGGCTCGCTGCTGGCCGTGCCCGGCCTCGGGTTCGGTGCTCTTGGGGCGCAGGATGCGGGCGGCAGCAACGAGCTCGCCACGAACCGGAGTCTGCCCGCGCTCACGGCGCCGGATGGCGTAACTGCGGTGAGCGGGACGGTGCTTCGAGTCGACGGATCGCCGCTCGGGAATGTGACTCTGACCATTGGAACGGAGTCCGCCAAAACCGATGCATCCGGACGCTTTCTCCTGTCGCACGTTCCCGACGGAAATCAGGTTCTCATCATCGACGGCAGCACCGCGAGTACTTCCGCGGCCTCGTTCGGTGTCTTCGAAGCCGGTCTCGATGTAGAACCCGGCAAGACGAACGTTCTTCCCTACACCGTCTGGATGGTGAAACTCGACACGGCCCATGTCGCGACCATTCCGTCCCCCACCAAAACCGAAACGGTCCTCACCAACCCGCTGCTGCCCGGACTCGAGCTCCATCTTCCGCCGAGCGCCGTGATCTACGACCGGAACTGGAAACCTGTAACAAGGATTGGAATTACACCCATTCCCCTGAATCGCCCGCCCTTCCCGCTGCCCAATGTTCGCGTCCCGATCTACTTCACGATCCAGCCCGGCGGCGCCTGGATTTCCGTCCAGGATCCCAAAGAGCCACAGGGCGGATGGCTCATCTATCCGAACACTTACAACTCACCTCCCGGAACCCGCTACGACTTCTGGAACTACGACGCGGGCGGAAAGGGATGGTATATCTACGGCCACGGCACGGTAACTGCCAATGGCAAATCGATCGTTCCCGACCCCGGAGTTTTGATCTATGGATTCACCGGCGCGATGGTCGGCTCGCCGGGCTTCGCGCCGCCCAGTGCACCCGCTCCCGGAAATACCTCCTCCGACGACGGAGATCCTGTCGACCTGGGTACGGGACTCTTTGTCCTGAACACCACCGATCTCTATATTCCCGATACCATTCCCATCACGTTGCGAAGGACTTATCGCCAGAATGACACGATCTCGCGCGCCTTCGGGATCGGAACCACCCACGTCTACGATATCTTCCTCGTCGGCGACACCAACCCCTGGACCTATGCCGATCTTGTGCTCCCCGATGGCAGTCAGATTTACTACAAGCGCATCTCTCCGGGGACCGAATTCGACAATGCCGTGTATCAGAACACGTCGGGGCCCACCGCCTTTTACGGCTCGACGATGAGCTGGAACGGCAATGGCTGGACCATGGTGCTGAAAGATGGAACCACCCTGCTCTTCCCCGACGGCATTTCCGCCGGCGATCCCCAGCAGGCTGCTCTCATCGGGATCATCGATCGCAACGGAAACACGGTCCAGTTGATGAGGGACTCTTCGTCGAATCTGCTTTCAGTCACCTCGCCGAACGGTCGCTGGATCGACTTTACCTACGATTCTTCCAACCGGGTCATCCAGGCTGAGGACAACCTCGGCCGCACCGTCACTTATGCGTACAATGCCGCCGGCACTCTGGCAAGCGTTGTCGATGCATCCGGCAAGACCACTTCGTATACCTATGACTCCAACAACAATATGCTCTCACTTACCGATGCGCGCGGAATTGTCTATGTGCAAAATCAGTTCGATTCGAACAACCGCGTCGTCTCGCAGAAACTCGCCGGCGGCGGGACTTACAAATTTGCCTACAGGTTGAATTCAAAAAGCGACGTGGAGGAGACCACCGTCACCGACCCGCGGGGATTCAATCGGACTGTGACCTTCAATGCCAATGGCTACACGCTCACCGACAAGAGAGCGGTCGGAGAATCGGTGGAGCAGACCACCAGCTATAACTGGAACACCACGAGCGACCTGCTTCTCGGATTCACAGACCCGCTGGGCCGCACGACCAGGTTTACCTATGACTCTTTCGCTGATCCGACGACCGTAACCAGGTTGAGCGGCACACCGCAGGAGTCGGTCACAAGGATCACCTACAATCCTGAGTTTCACGGGCCGACAAGCATCACCGACCCGCTGGATCACACCTGGAACTTCACCTATGACGACGCCGGAAATCTCGTCGGGAAAACCGATCCACTGGGAGTCAGTTGGACTGCAGCCTTCGACGGGTCCGGCGAGTCCTTGTCTGTCACCGATCCGCTTGGCAATGCCACGCGGCTGGCTTACGCCTTCGGAGATCTGACTGCTATCTCCGATCCGCTGCTGCACACCTTCACCCGCACCCTGGATGGAGGCGGTCGGCCATTTGAAAGCTCCGATGCATTGGGCAACAAGACATCGTACTCATTCGATCCAATGAACCGGCCAATGGGGACAGTAAATCCGCTCGGCGGCCGCATGAGGTTCAGCTTCGACGCCGACGGCAACATGACCAGCGCAACCGATGAGTCAGGCCACACGAATAACTATATCTACGATTCCCTCGACCGGCTGACTTCGCGAACCGACCCGCTGGGAAGAAAGGAAAGCTATCAATATGACCTGATCGGGAATCTGACAAGATTTACCGACAGGCGGGGTGTAGTGGTCAATCTGACCTACGACGCCTTGAATCGCATGGCGAAAGCGGAATACCAGACCGGAGGAACGACCAGCAGCACAACCACACTCACTTACGACGCCGGGGATCGCCTGGTAAAGATCGACGACTCGCGCTCGGGCACGATCGCGCGTACTTACGACGGATTGGACGATCTGATCTCGGAGACGACGCCGGACGGAACCGTATCCTGCGCCTACGATCTGTCCGGGCGGCGCACCGGTTTCACGGCGAGCGGGCAGGCGCCTGTCCACTATACCTACGACGACGACAATCGCCTGATCAAAGTGACCCAGGGCAGCGCCGCGGTGTCGCTCGCCTACGATGCGGCGGGCCGGCGCATTTCCATGACCCTCCCCGATGGCGTGGAGGGCAGTTATACCTACGACGCGGCCTCTCGACTTACCGCGTTGCAATATAAGCATGGAGGGACTGAAATTGGCGATCTCACCTATACCTACGATGCGGACAACCGCAGAACCGGCGCAGGCGGAACGCTTGCCGGCTTCACGCTTCCGGATGCGGTTTCCTCCGCAACTTACGACGCGGCCAATGAGCTGAAGCGCTGGGGCGCCGCAACGCTGGGTTATGACGACAACGGCAACCTGACCAACGATGGCACGCACAGCTATTTGTGGAACGATCGCAACCAGCTTGCGCGTGTGACGGCTTCCGGCTCCGGCGTCACCTCCGCGGCGTTTCAATACGACGGATTGGGCCGGCGAGTGGAAAGCCTGACAGGCGGCAGCGCAACAAACTTCCTGTATGACGGAATCAACATCGTCCAGGAGCAGTCCGCCGACAAGGCGAACCTCCTGACGGGGCTGTCGCCGGACGAGATCTTCACACGGACCGATTCGAGCGGATCCAGCAGCTTCCTGACCGACGCGCTGGGAACGACCGTCGCGCTGGCCGGCGCCAATGGCGCCATCGCCACGCAGTATGCGTACTCAACTTTCGGCGAAACAAGCTCCACCGGCGCTGCCAGCACAAATCCCTTCCAGTTTACGGGAAGGGAATACGATTCCACCGGTCTCTATTACCTCCGGGCGAGATATTATTCCCCGGCTCTCGGCCGGTTCGTTTCCGAGGATCCGTTCAATTTTGCCCGCCTGAAAGAGAAGAATCTCGCCTTTACGTCCGGCGTGCTTGCGAACGGCTATAACTACGTTCTTGACAGCCCGCCGAATTTCCGTGACTTTTCCGGGCTTTCTCCCGACGACCCCTTCGGATTTGCGGTTGGGATGACCGGTGGTTTCGGCATCCCCGGTTTCGGCGCATCGGCTTCCGGCGGGGTGGGATACGACTCCAACTCCGGCTTCTTCGGATATTTTTCGTATGGCTACGGCAGCTATGCAGGCTTGTCTGCCGGCGTGGGCGTACAGGGAACTTCCTATTCCGGGCAATTCAACGGAACCGGAACGGAAGTCGGCATCGATACACCGCTCGCATCCACAGCGGTCGGATACTCGGGGGGATCGCCGAGCTACTACTCAGCAACCTTCGGACCCAGCGTAGGAGGCGGCCTCCATTATTTCAGCACTTCTACCAGCACATGGGCTCCGGGCAGCCATTGATGCTCCCGGAAGTGGTCGCGCAAAGCCGGAAGGTTTCTTTTGACCTACATCGACCGCGCCCTGGCCAGTTCCACGATCTTGTCGATTATTTCCGTGTAGGAGTGGCCGGCCTTCCTCGCGGCCATGGTGAATTCCGCCGCGCTGGACAGCCATGGGTTGGGGTTCGCTTCGATGACATACACCTGGCCCTTCTTGTTCAGACGCATGTCGATGCGGCCGTAGTCCCGCAGCTTGAGCGCGCGATACGCGGCGAGAGCCGTCTCCTGCAGTTTCTTCGTGGTCTCCTCGTCCAGGTCCTCGGCCGGCGCGGATTTCGTCACCTTGTAGGCCTCGGTCTCCTGATCGAACTTCACGTCCTGGCCCGCGATCCGCGGAGTTCCCCGGGGAAGCCTGGAGAGGTCGAGTTCGATCAGCGGAAGCAGTTCGGCATTGTCGTTGCCGAGAATGGCGGCGTAGATCTCGCGGCCTTCGATGTACTCCTCGATCAACGCCGGGCTGTCGAATTCCTCGTGGATGTAATGGATGCGCTCCATCAGCTCCTTGACGCTGCCCACTACGGAGCCGCTGTCGATGCCGATCGATCCGTCTTCGGAAACAGGTTTCACGATCAGCGGAAACTCGATGTCGTGCGAGTGCTCGGTGCGGCCCTTGTAGGAGATGGCGAAGTCCGGAGTCTCGATCTTGTGAAAGTCGAAGATCTTCTTGGCGATCGACTTTTCCTGGGAAAGAAAGAGAGCCTGCGGACCGGACCCGGTATAGGGAATGTGCAGCAATTCCAGATAGGCGGCGATGTTCTGTTCCATGGTGTCGTCGCCGGCATAGGACTCGGTGAGATTGAAGACGAGATCGGCGCCGCACCTTGCCAGCGCAAGCAATGACTGGTTCTTGCCGTCGAGGACGTGGTACGACGGTTCGTGCCCGAGATTTGTCAAAGCCTCGAAGATCTCCTCGCGATCGTAAAGAGGATGTTTCTTCTTCGTCCGTTTGCCACCCTTGCCGCGCGGCGCCTTCACCGGTTCCGGCTCGGGCTCCGGCGGGCCCTCCTCCCAAACGTCGTGCAGGATCGTGACTTTCAGCTTCGCCATAATGCCTCGACGTTCGTTCGCTTCCCCGGCCATCCGCCCGCGGCCAATCAGGGCAGGATGAACTTGCCGCGGGCGATGTAGTTCATCGCCAGCGCGGTCGCGTACACCGTCACTTCGGTCAAGTATTCCCGTTCACATTTTATGTCTGCTCGCAAGCCCAGGTCGCCGGTTTTCGCCTCGATGGCTTCCACCAGCTTTTTTACCAGCGGGCGTTGCACGCCCGTCCAGTAATTCACCTTGTCGACGAGGATCTTCCGGTTCTCGCGCAGAAGTTCGGCCGCCGCGCGGACATTCTTCCGGCGGCGCTTCGATACGCTGAAGATGTCGCGCAGGTCGGTGTCGAGAGGAAGCTCGCCGGGCGTGAGCTGCTGATCGAGCGCGCGCTCGTAGAACTCGCCGACCGTCACATCCATCTCGTCCACGGTGATGTCGGTGTCGCCGTAAGCCACCACCGGGTCGGCGTCGCGGAGCCTGCGGCCCATCCGGTCAACATATTGCAGCTTTTCCATCGCGCTCCAGCCCTTGTAGCGCTGGCGCCAGTTGGAACGGGGCGTGAGCCACACCGCAAATGTCTCGGCAAAGTCCTCGTCGGGGTGCTTTTGCGCGTACCAGCCTTCCATGTGCCGCACAAACTGGCGCGAGAAGGGAACCGGCTTGTAGTTGTCGCGATAGGGCCGCCGGAAGGGCCCGAAGAGGTTGCGCCATTCCGCGCTCTTGTACAGCGCGTAGGCGTAATTGAACGCGTGCCCGGCCTCGTGGCGCATGTACATCATGATCTGCCGCGCATCCTCGATGTCGTTCATCTCCGACTCGAGGCGCTGCAGGTTCGGATCGGCAAGGTAGAACGGGATTCCGATGACGGGCTCCATGCTCGGGCAGCCCCATTCGTCGGTGAGGTAGCAACTGGGCCGGAATCGCCTGAGTCCCTTGGCTTCCAGCTCCTTGTAAAGCTGCTGGACGAAGCGTTCGAGGGGAGAGCCTTCCAGCTTGAGCCCGAGCTGCTGGATCGGCTTGGAAAGGATCTCCTTCACCTCTGCCGGCGCTTTTTCAAGATTGGCCACGGATGATCGAAGCGTAGCACAGCCGTGGCGCGGTTCGACCCGCGGCTGTTCACCTTCCGGGTAACCGCCGCCAGACGCACAAGGGGCGTGTTCGACGCCACCGATCCTTCAATGAACCGAAAACGGCTGATGGCCGGTCCAGTCGGGAATGGAGTTCACGCGCAGGTCGGTGTTCGTCGGAATGGGATCCATCATGAATTTCAGGCTGAATCCCACGCTCTGCGTGTAGTAATTCCTGGCGTTGTTCGCCGTGGCAAAGGTGCCCAGATACACGCGCGGAGCCACGCGGTAGCCCAGACGGATATCCGCGTCGTAGTTCGGCTCCGTGCTGCTGTCGGAGGCATACGTGCCCTGGGTCACTGCGGCGGAGCCCGGCAGGACCGGATAGAACGGCGTCGAACCTTCCTGCAGATATTGCACGCCGCCGCTGAATCTGATTTCGTATTCGAAGCGGGGCTGGCGCGAGTACCACGAGATCGGTATGGATGCGAGATAGTACTGCTGCGGGCTGAAATATCCTCCCTGCCCGAACGAAAAGTACTTCAGGTTCCTGTCGAAGTGCATGGCGTTGGCGTTGGCGCCCAGGGTAAGGCCCGGCACAATCTGCCAGTACAATCCGGCATTCCCCGTAATGCCCCGGTTGTTCGGTATATTCAGTCCCTGAACGAACGAATAGCTGCCGGCGGCATATCCGCCGACAGTTTTGTAGACGGCGCTGGATACCGGAGGCGCGGAGTCGAATCGTATGGTGCCGGTGTTGGCCACCGCTCCTCCCCAGATCAGGCCGGTGCCGGGATCCTGCGAGCCGGCGTAGGAGAGCAGGCTGTCCTTGACGCTGTCGCGCACTCCCTCGATCGAGACCCATTCGTTCGCCGGACGATAGTGGAAGCCGCCGATCAGGTTGTGTACGGCAAAGCCTTGCGGAGAGGTGCCGAAGGCCAATCCGAAGCTGTTGGTCGAAAGCTGCGCCAGGCCCGAGTAGCCCGTCTTCGACTGGTCGCTGAACTGGGCGCCGGCGGGCAATGTGCCGAACGGCAGTTTCGAGCTTCCGTCCGGCGTTCCGCTCGAAGCATAGACTCCGTGCCCCTCCACGCCGAATCGGACCTGGTTCGAAACGGTGTACGCGGAGCCGAGAACGCTGTCGAGGACGATGAGGCGATCGATTCCTGCATCTCCGACCCGTCCCGATCCCAAACCACCCACACTCACGATAGGCGTATTGCGATCGTCCACCGCTTCGACTTCATCCTCCATTTGCTGCTGTTGAGGCGGCTGGGACCGGGTTTGCTGCCCTTGCGGCTGAGGCTGCGATTGCTGGGACGGTTGTTGCGCCGGTTGCGGTTGCGGCTGGGGCGGCCCGGGTTGTTGCGGCGGCGGTTGCTGCTGCTGAAAAGCGGCAAATCGCAGGTAGGCCCCTTGCCCGCGCGATAGGTGCGACACCAGACTGGTCGGTCGAATGTGGGCCTGGTTGATTGCGCCGCCGGACGCCTCGGCCCGGCAGGGCGGGGCAGACTCCGTCGAGCCATTCCCGGCGCTCGCCGTGTTGCGAGTCGCGACCGGGGAATTGTCTGCGCCGCTTGCGTCCGCATCGGACCTGGCCCGCGCCGGCTTTGACGTTGAGGCGTCCTGATCCTGCAACGACTGCAGCGCCGACTTCAACTCCTGTTCTCCCTCGTCATAATCTCCGCGCGCAATATCCTGCCGCGCTGTCATGTGCATCAGCTCGGGATCGTGGGGGAACTGCGCGAGCCCTTGCCGAAGATACTGGCTGGCCAGGTCGAATTTGTGCGCGGAAAGAGCTGCGCCAGCCGCCACCCGGTAGTCTCCGGCCTGCGCCCCAACCATGCCCCAGGCCCGAAAGAGATCCAGCGCTCTCTGCTTGTCATGGTCGCGCAGGTACAAGGATGCCAGCTCGGCGTTGATATTGCGGTCTTGCGGATACTCCTGCCGGGCGTCCATGAGGACGGTAAAAGCCAGTTGCGGTTTGGTCGCGAACGCGCGCTCGGCGCGGCGAACGCCCCACTCCGAACAGATCGCTTCCAGCGCTTCGCGCTGTTTCTCTGTGAGATCGGCGCGTCTCCGATCATTCCGCAGCAGATCGCCGGGACCGGGCGAATCGGCCGAAACGGCAAGCATGGTCCACGCCGTCTGGATATCGAGAGCCATGGGCGGAAGCCGTCGCTGCGCCGTGAAGCGCGAACGGGCCTCCTGCAACAACTGAAGTGCGTCGGGGTCGCGTCCGCTGTTCGAATACGCGGTTGCCTCGAGGATGAGAAAATCCGGATCGGTTTCAAGCTCTGCGCGCACCGCCGCCGGAATGTTCGGAATCTCGCTCACGAGGCTCCGGTCGGCGCGCTGCTGGTGCAGCACGACAAGGTAACCGCGCCACGCATCGGCGGAGTTCGCGTTCGTCACCACGATGTTGCTGTAGAGAGAGCGGGCGCCGCCATAGTTGTGCTCCCGCATCCAGATGTCGGCGAGTTGAAGCTGCGTGCCCTGGGAGGACTGGTTTCCGTTCGATCGGTCCATGGCCAGAGATTGCAGAAGAAGATGCTCTGCCTCCGCGCACTGCCCCTGGTTCGAGTACAGGACGGCAACGGAGTCGAGAAATCCTGTGTGCTTCATCGCCGCCTCGTAAGCCGGCTGCGGCATGGAGCGCACGGTCGCGATCGCCTGCGGGGAAATGCCGAGGCGCGTGTAGGCGCCCACCAGTCCCTCCCAGCCGCTGGGATTGTCCGGATGCGAACGCGTCGCCTCCCTGAAGATTTCGATCGCCCTTCCCGCCTGGTTTTGCTCCATGAACCTTCCGGCAATCTGCAAGCGGAGGCCGAGCGCTTCCTCGGAGTCGGACCGGCCGGCAATCACGAGTGCGCGGTGCAGGAACTGGTCGCCCAGCTCGGGCTGATTCGCCTCGTCATACGCCAGCGCGAGCTCCGAAAGGTAGTCGGAGCGGGTCTCGAGCTGTTCCTTCACCGCTGGCGGAATCCGTTGTACGGTCGAGATGGCGGCCTGCGGCGCGTTTTCGCCGATCTGCGCGTTGATCAGCCCCAGCCAGCCCGATGCATCGCCGGGATTTGACGCGGCGAGCCGATAATACGTCTTGGCCGCGGAAGGAAAGTCGTCGGCGCGCAGTGAGGCGTTTGCCAGTCCCAGCAGCGCGTCTTTATTGTCGGGGTTCAGCGCGAGAGCCTGTTGATAGGCCGATACCGCGTTCGCAATCCGGTTTTGTTTCAGGTCGGCCGCAGCCCCGTTCATCACACCCCAGAACTTCGCGCTGTTCACGCCCTGATCGATGTCCTTGCGCGACGGGTCCAGCCTGTGCGCATTGGCAAGCAGTCTCGATGCGTCGTCGAATCGTCCTTCATTCAGGCGCACGAACCCGAGGCCCGCCATGGCGTCGGCGCTGTTCGGATCCTGTTTGAGAACCTGCTGGAACTTCGCTTCGGCCTCGGCATACTTGCGCTGACGGACCAGCGCATGCGCAAGGCCCAGGAGCGCTCCGTTATCCATCGGATGCAAACCCAGCGCTTCCTGAAACGCCGCTACCGCATCCTCCGCATGGTTCGCCCGCTGCGCGTCGGCGCCGCGCTCCATTGCCAGCCAGAACCGCGCGCTGTCGTACCCGTCGCGGGCGTCCTGCCTTTGCGGGGCGAGCGTGCGCGCCTTGTCGAAAAGGCTCAGTGCGTCGCTGAAGCGCTTCTGGTCGAGGCGGACATAACCGAGACCGATCGTGGCGTTGGCATCGTTGGGCGACTGCCGCAAAACCTCGCTGAATCTTGCCGCGGCTGTCTCAATATCCTTGTTGCGCAGGGCCTTGAAGGCCGCCGCCTTGTCCGCGTCGGCCATGTCTTGCTGCTGTTTGGCGCGAAGGGCAGCCACGATGGGCTGCATATCCTGGTCGGAATAACGCTGGAGGTACGCTTCCATGGGCGCCAGCACGTCGGGGTTCTCTTTCTCCCAAAGCAGCGCCTGCCGCCACGGTGCGCGCGCCTGCTCGGCAGTGCCGGGGTCCTTGATGGACTCGAAGATCTGCAGCCCTTCCATGCGCGTCTTCGGATCGTATGTCAGCAATGAAGCGAGCCACAGGCGATAGGCCTCGACATTCGGATTTTGCGCGCAGAGCTGGCGTAGCTGGGCGATCGCCTTCGCCCGGCCTCCGCTGCTTGCAGCCTCGGTTTCATAGAATGGCTCGGTCCACTTTCCCGGCGGCGGCTGCTGGTCGCCGAGAACCTCGCGGTAGATCTTCATCGCGTCGTCCGGCTTGTGCTGCATGGCCAGCCGTCCCGCCTCGTCGAGCCGGCTGCGCTCCTCCGGCGTAAAGACGTGCAGATTCTCCACCGTCGCGATCTGCGGGTCGCGAGGATTGATCTTGCGCAAACGATCGAGGTACGAACGCTCCTCGCCGGCCTGGCCATTCTCCCTGGCGGCGCGCGCAAGGCCCGCGAGGGCTTCGGTCTGGTTGGGATCGACCAGCAGAACCTTGTGCCAGTTTTCGGCCGCCAGATCGGTGCGGCCGCGCAGCTCGAGAGAGCGGGCCTTGGCGAGCAGGATGTCGACTCCGCCCTGGGTTTGCGACGGCGCCGGTGCGGCCGTCGCCAATGCGACGAGCAGCAGAAGTTGAAAACGGATGAATGAAGTCATGGATGTCAGCCTCGGTTCAAGCGGTTCCGCCGTTGCCATACCCGGGAGCTACTGAAGCCAGGAGACTCGCCGCGGCGAGCCACTCCGGACAGCGCCCGAAACGGGTACAGCGACTGTGGAATCGCTCCAGGTTTCCCACGCTGCCAGTCTCTCGGCGGCAACGCGCTCAGTGCTGAAGCGAACCCAGGCAACAATCAATAGAGCGAACAATAGAACAAATAATGGGATAAGCCAGTAATCCTCTATGAGCAGGACTTTTGCGTTCTGATATCGATCGGGTTCGCCGGCCTGATAGGCCTGCGCACCCACCAGAAAAGACTGGAATTGCCCGTTCCGGGAAAGAGCGACTCCTCCATACACCGGACCCTGCCGCTCCGACGGCGTAAACAGCGCGCGCACAGCCCCGACGGCTTCGGGGCCGCCGGGAACAATCGCAACCGCCTCGCGATTCGGGCGCAAGGGCGAAACAAAGCTCTCCACGAGAAGGTCGTCGCCGCCGCCGATCCGGCGCTCCAGTTTCCGGCTGTCACTGCTCAGGAACGGCCACTCCGGATGAAGCAACAGTGTCGACTCGGGCGCTTCGTTCACCTGCATCCCGGCCCCGGGCAAGCCGAGCGGCATCGCGCTCGCCCACTCCTGCAACAGCGGCTGGGCATCCCGCGCGCCGATCAGCACCAGATCCTTTTCCTGCGCCTGTTCCAGGCGATCGGCGCCGGTAACGCTCAGCCGCGTCGCCAGGGAACCGGTCTGCGCGCCAAAGAAGCCGGCCATGTCCAGCAGCGTTTCGTAATCGGTGGAGGTCGGAGAGCCGGGCAGGATCACCGCGGTGCGACTGAGGTCGGGCCACTCGGTGAAGGGATAGCCCGCGTCGGCAAACAGCTCCAGCCGGGGAAGCAGAACCGCATGGGGAACTCCGCCCAGATCGAGCGACGAGTCCCGATGGATCGAAAACGTCGGGTGCGCCGTCGGCGGAGTATTGCCCTCGAAGTAGAAATCGACGGCGAGCGTGTTGGTATAGGGAAGCAGACTGCCCGTCGGCAGCCGTACGATCTCCGATTGCTCCATCGGTGCAACGGCCGGCGTGAGCTGGACCGTATCGATGTCCTGGCCATTCAGCCTCAGGTGCAGCGCGGGCCGCGTTCCCTCCGGTGCTCCTCCGTATTTGTACTTCAATAACAGCGGGACCGATTGCCGGGCGCGCAGGAACAGATCGGGTGGAAGGCGAAAGTAAAGATCGAGCGAGCCGGTGCCGTTCAGCCTGAGGCGCTCCTCGGTGGTATAGGCGCCAATCGCAGCCGGACCGTCTGCCTGCAGCCAGCGCGGGGCGCCGTACGCCGGAAGAGATGGAACCGGAACCGCGTGAGCGCGAAGGCTGTTCACGTGCGGCATCCAGGTGGCCGTCACCAGCGTGCGAGCCGCATCGGGCAGATCCTCGGGACCATCGCCCGTCACGATCAGAAGCTTTCCGTAGGGGTCCGCGGGGTTGTCGCGCATGGCCAGCAGCGGGCCGTGCGCTGAAGGCAACGACAGTCCGGAGAGAAGCGGCGACCCGCGAAGAGCGAAGACGATAGCGTTCCCCTTGGGGAATTCGCCCACGCTGACGGGAAAGTGGACGCCCCGAACGTCGGAAAGCACTCCGAAGTGCGAGGCGACGAGCGCGGCGCTTTCCAGGGTGACGTCGTCGGGCCGCTCGCCAAAGGCCACCGGCAAATCCCATGACCGCACTCCGGACGCGTCGAAAAACGGAAGCGGAAGCAACGAAAGATCGTTCGCCAGCGGCAGCCGGGTGCCGCTGATGCTGACCGTGCTGTGCGGGTCGAGGGTCACTGCGGGCGAAGGCTCGGCGCCGCACGATGAACAAGTCTCCTCGAGCTCCATCGAAAGCGTATTGTCGTTGGTCAGCAGGTCGGTGGGCAGGGCGTACTCCGTCTGCTGGCCAAATCCCGGCGTCAGCGCAATCGTTCCGGCTTCGGCGCCATTCAGCGTCAGATCGAGCCGTGCCTCGCTCCTGCGCAGATCGGGCGCGGTATAGATGAGCTTGAGTATCGCCTGCGTGGTGATCCTGGTGACGGGTTCGCCGAAGAACAGGTTCAGCGACGCGCCGCCCTTCGCCAGCACAAGCTCCCTGGCGCCGCTGGCCAGGCTCAGTTCGAACTCATCGTGAAAGTCGGCCGGCTGGATCGGCCGGGGTTGATCTGCGTGCGCTCCCGTCCCTTGCCATCGGTCTGCATGTGCCTTCGTTTTTTCGAACCGTTTGCCCTGCGCCTGCGCCGGTCGGGGAGCCAGTATCGCCCCGGCCAGCAGGAAGGGAAGCACAACGGATGCCGCCCGGCTTTTCCGCACCGGAGGCGCCGGGTCGGCCGTGGCCGATGGCGACGGCACGAAGAGGCCGAATGGCACAATCGCCGCGGCGCGAACCGCGAGGAAAAAGATCTGCGCGAGACTGCGCAGTGGGCTGTCGTCCGGCCGCGAGTCGCGCAACAGGCCTCTCGCCTTTCGGCGCGAATCGAGCAGTGTTTCGATCTGCCGCTCCTGTTCCTCCGGCAGATCGGGCAGGAACAGATGCTGGCGTCTCCCCGCCGAGTGCGCCACCAGCGCCGGAACTTCGCATTGCCATCTCCGGTCGCCAAGGGCCAGCGAGATCGGCATGCCGCGCGCCAGTTCCAGCGGCTTGTCGCACTTTACGGTTATGCTCGAGCGTGAAAGCAGCACCGTGGCGCCCTCGAACGACCGGTCGCGCGCAAGCCTCAGCGACGCCGGCACTCTGGCGCGCAGGCAGGCGCCCGATCGCAGCGATCTTCGCTCCCACGCAACCGACGCGGCTACCAGCAGGATCATGGTGCTGTAGGCGCACCACACCGCGTTCATGAGCACGGTGTCCCGATGCGCCGGATCTGCGACGAAGCGGTGCTCGGCCATCACCAGGCCGGTCACGTTGAAGGCCAGCAGCAGCAGATAGGGCAGCGCGATCCGCCGGTCGAAGTAGGAGCGGCGAAGAATGCCCCCCTTGCTTGTGACGTTGAATTTGCCCAGCCGCGGATTGACGAGCGCCAGCAATGTGGGAAACAGGATGTAGGGCGCCAGCACCACTTCGTAGATCTCGTTCCAGAAGGAATAGCGGTGCCGGCCCTGGACGCGCGAATTTGTCAGGCTCGAGAGCACGAGGTGCGGAGCCGCATAGGCCGCGAGCGCCCAGGTGTAGCCGTAGATGTTCACTTTTCCGAAGACCAGATAGACCAGCGGGATCGTGAGAAAGATCAGCCGCGGAGCGGCAAAGAGAAAGTGGGTCGTGGCGTTGAAGTAGCACAGCCTTTGCGAAAGCGTGAGCCCCGGCGCGAACAGCGGATTTTCGAGGCGCAGGATCTGGGTCATGCCGCGCGCCCAGCGGATCCGCTGCCCGATATGTGCGGCCAGGCTTTCCGTGGCCAGGCCGGCTCCCAGCGGAATGTTGATGTACGCCGTGCTCCAGCCGTTGCGCTGCATGCGCAGCGCCGTATGCGCGTCCTCGGTGACTGTCTCCACCGCGATGCCGCCGATTTCGTCCAGCGCGGCGCGGCGCAGCACCGCGCACGACCCGCAGAAGAAGCTCGCATTCCAAAGGTCGTTGCCGTCCTGCACCAGGCGATGGAACAGCTCTCCCTCGTTGGGAACCCGGCGGAACTGCCCAAGGTTGCGCTCGAACGGATCGGGCGAGTAGAAATGATGCGGCGTCTGCACCAGCCCGAGATCGCGTTCCCGCTGAAACCATCCCAGCGTCCTGAGCAGAAACGACCGCGCGGGAACGTGATCGCAATCGAAGATGGCGACCAGCTCTCCGTTCGTCCGCCGCAGAGCGTGATTGATGTTTCCTGCCTTGGCGTGGGCGTTGTTGTCGCGGATGACATACTCCACGCCGACTTCCGCGGCGAACTCCCGGAACTCGTCGCGCCGGCCGTCGTCGAGCAGCAGAACCCTCTTTTTGCCGGCGGGATACTCCATCGCCTTCGCCGCCAGCACCGTTCCCCGCACCACGTGGAGAGGCTCGTTGTAGGTCGGAACCAGGACATCGACTGTCGGCCAGCTCTCCGGGTCTCCTTCGAGCGGAAGCGGCGGACGCTGCAGCGGTCGAAGCGTTTGAAAGTAGCCGAGGATGAGCGTGGAAAACGCGAAGAACTCCGCAAGCAGCAAAAGAACGACGAAGATGTTGTCCCAGCGATGAATGTGACCGGCGCTCGACATTCCCTCCCACGTCTGGACGACGCGCCAGTATCCGTAGCGAAGGGTGCTGAAGACTGAAAACACCATCAGCAGCGTGGTCACGCCAGGCGAGCGCGGAACCGCGTTCAGAAGCAGCGCGAGCAAGATCAGCGCGGCCCCGAAGATAGCCTGTTCTCTCCAGGCCAGGGGAAGGACGATCAGCGGAAGCAGGAGGAGTGTCGCGGCCAGCGCCGGAATCCTGAAAACGGCTGATCCCAATCGCAGGGCAGCCCTCGGGCGGGGTACAGATCCACTCATGCGGGCCACCTCAGTTTATCGCCACGACGCGCCGGTCCGCACTCCCGGTTGGAGGGTCGGTCTGCGGGGTACGGGCTTCAGCCCGCACAGGAACCGTTCCCGGAGAATTCCGGAGCTTTGGCCCCCGGGCGAAACTGGCCCGGCGCCGGCTTGTTTGGCGCGGCAGATTGAGGAGACGCCGCCGTCCCTCAAACCGTTCCTGATTTGTCGCCGGCTGCTTCATGCACCTCGTTTGCAATCAAGAGCGGGTTTTTCTTCAAGCGCTTGCGGCACGTTGCTCGTTCGGTTCTTTACGCTTTCGATGGTATTTTGGGTGCGCTGCCGATCGATTTGGTTGCTCACTCCGGCGAGTGCGTTTCACTCACGGTTCAATGCGCGGATTTCACGCTCTTTATTCGCTCGGCCCCGGCGCTCGGCGGAAAACCGCGTCGAATCGGCGGGCATCCAATCTTGCATCTCAATTGCGTACGTCCAAAAGACGATGACAAGACTGAATTCGCTTCTGACTCTTTGCCTGATACCGGTCCTTCACACAAGCTGCGGAGCGCAGGAGTGGCAGTCGCTCTGGACAAGCTACGTCCGCGGTTTTATGGACGGCCAGGTGCGCGTCATCGATCACGATGCCGGCGATCGCACGACCTCCGAGGGTCAGTCGTATGGCATGTTCTTCGCGCTCGTGGCGAACGATCGTTCGCAATTCGACGGCCTGCTTCGCTGGACAGAGCAGAACCTCGCCGGCGGAGACTTGTCGGCGAATCTGCCTGCGTGGCTGTGGGGCCACGCTGCGAACAATCAATGGGGCGTGATCGACAGGCATTCCGCCGCCGACGCGGATCTGTGGATGGCGTATTCGCTTCTCGAAGCCGGCAAGGCCTGGAACGAGCCGCGCTACACCAGAATCGGCACGGCGCTGGCGCGCCTCATTGCCACCGAAGAAGTGGTGCGGGTGCCGGACCTCGGAACCATCGTCGCGCCTGGTCCGGTCGGATTCCAGCACGGCAATTCGTATCGCCTCAACGCGAGCTATGTGCCCTTGCAACTCATCCTGCGTCTCGATCGGTTGCAGCCTGACGGCCCCTGGGGAAAAGTGGCTGGGACCATTCCGGCGCTGGTGAATGCTTCCTCACCCCACGGATTCGTCTCCGACTGGACGGAGTTCAGGGCCGATACGGCGCTTCATTCTGTGCCCACCGTGGGAAGCTACGATGCGATCCGTGTCTATCTGTGGGCCGGCATGCTGGACAAATCGACGAAAGGTCGCGATGCCTTGCTGAAGTCGATGTCGGGAATGGAGAACTATCTCCGCACCAACCCGGCTCCGCCTGAAAAGGTGCGGCCCGACGGGACCATTGAAGGTCCGAACGGTCCGGTGGGGTTTTCCGCCGCGCTGATCCCGTTTGCTGACGCCGTTGACAACGAACGGATCGGGAACCAACTGATGTCGCGGGTGCAATCCGATCTCAAGCCCCGGACCGGACTGCTGGGAGCTCCGCCCAGATACTATGACCAGAACCTGGCTCTCTTCGGGCTCGGCTTTTCCGAACATGAATTCTGGTTCGACTCCGGCGGCGCGCTCCGGCTGCAATGGGAACACGCATGATCCGCGATCCGTTGCATGTACGGTGAACCGCGGCTTCAGTGCACGTCGACCCGGCGATCGTCCTCGTACTCCATGATGTGAAAGTAGGCTTCCCAGCCGGTCCAGGCGACCGGCGCCGGCAACCTCGCCATGGGATCGCGCAAATGGTCGGCATATGCCTGCACCAGTTCCCGCGTGCGAGCGACACCCGTAAGCCAATCGCCCCGATACCAGTTTTTCCACTTGCCGTATTCGGCCGCGGACATGGATGCCTCGACGGCAGCGAGCGCCTCAAGCGCCTGCGCGGCCTCGTTGCGCGCGTTCAGCTCTTGCCCGGACTCATCGTCCTGCAAGGCGCGGGCGACGTGCAGCAGCGCGCGATTGCTTTCGCGATTGATCGCGATCATGGTGAGCAACTGGGCCTGGTAGTAGTCGCGGCGATCGGGTTCCACGAGGCTCCGCGCCGCGATCGCATCGCGCCATACAGCGTCCCAGCGCGGTTGCGCGGAAGCGCACTCGTCGACGTCGCGGGCCAGCAGGGCCCTGCGCGTTTCCGCGTCGAAGGCGGGCAGGACGCGCGGCTCGGTCCACTTGGGCGACTGGCTGGGGACGGCGATGACCTGGTGTTCGCTGAGACGGTCGAGGATGAGGCTCCGGATTTCCGAGTGGTAGTGCTGGTCGCCGTAGCGGCGCGGCACGCCGCTGGGCGGTGGAGGCGATGGCGGCGCGTTGCCCGCGGATGTCAGGCCCGGAGGAAAAAGTGGAGCGCGCAGCGAAGGAGCGTCGAAGTATTCACGGTAGATTCCGGCGAGCGCATCGGCAGAGCGGGCGCCGAATTCTTCGGTTGCCCAGCGGCGATAGTACGCGATGTCGGCGCCGGTGGATTCCGGTGGCGCTCCGCCCCACGCGACTTCCATCAGCGCCCGCGTGGTCATGGCCACAGGGCGAATGTCGCTGGTATTCACGAGAAGATACGACGTGGCGCCCGCCCCGATGTAGCGGCCCAGCTCGGATTGGATCACCGCGACGGGAACCAGCTCGGAGAGCTGGTTGGCCTGGCCGTTCATCATGGCGACGTGGAAGTACGCACCCTGACCGGCCGCCACTTTGCCGCCATCCTGCATATCGCCGTAGCCGGTATCGGCCCAGACAAGCGACACTTCGGGCGGGATCCCGAGATAGCCCTGCTGCATCAGCCGGGCGCCTTCCTGCCAAAGATCGGTGACGAACTGCGCGCGGGGAAAGCGCGCGCGCACGATGCGGACCTGGTCGTCGATGGCCTGGCTGATGAGCCGGCCGAGCAGCGGATCGTTGTTGCGCACGCCCGGATCGAGGGTGGCATAGCTTGCGTCGGACAGGCCGCGGAGACCCACGCTCCACAGGATTTCCTGGTCGGGCTTGTATTCCGCAACCGCGTTCGTCCACGCGCGCTCCAGAATCTCGGGGTGCGTGGAGAAGTTGTAGGGGACGTCTTTCGGCCAGCGGGCGACATTCACGCCAAGCGATATGGCGTGGTGCTGGTTAACGATTAGGCCGCGCTGCGTCGCTGCGTACACCTGCGCGTCGTCGGGGAAGATCCACGTCCCGGGGACGACCATGTTCCCTTTGAGGCGCAGGATGGTTGCGAAGATGTTGTCCCAGACCTTCAGCGAGATTCCGGTGTGCTCGCCCTTCGCAGCGGGCATCCAGCCGCTGAGCAGATCCTCGTCATTGATGAAGAACCCGCGATAACGGAAAACGGGCTTCGGAAACGCGCGCGCGAAGCCGGAGGGCAAAGTGATGGCGATGCGCCGGGCGGGCTGCTTGTCGGTCCAGAGAACCATCGGGTCGACGCCAAGGACGCTCTGCGAAAACTGGTAGATCGCGTAGAGAGTGCCGCGCATGTCCGCGCCGGTCAGGCAGACGATCTGTCGCGCGGTCGGGCCGACTCCGTTGCTGACAATCGAGAATGCGAAGGATTCGGCGTCGCTGGTCGTTGCGCACGGAACGTCCGTGGGCAGGCTGTTCGCGCCCGAAACGAGAATGGCGACGGGTCCCGCGTCGGCGATGGAAGCCACGAGCTTGGGAGAGCGGCCGAAGACCCTCGCGAAATCGTGAAGCAGATCCTGCGTGGCGCGCTGAACGGGCCCGGTTTCGCGTGAGTTCAGGACCACGGTGACAGATCCATCGATCGTGGGGACCCGGCTCCGGATCGTCTGCGCGGAAGCGAATGAAGCGGGAATTGCGGCACAGGTCATGCCGATGCCGAGTACCTGGGCGCATGCGGAGGAAGCGGGTCGGTGGAACAGCATGGACTCTCCAGGTCACGGCGAATGGACATGGAGAAGAATCGGGGCCGCAGCCGATCTTCGTCAAGTCTGCGGGCGAGCGGAAGGCGCAAGGGGCCATTCCTGCTCCCGATCGCGCTCGGCCGGCGCTCCCGCAAGCTAACGACCGTTTTTCCGTCAAGGGCTTGCCGCCTGGCTCGCACAAGATCCAGTCCGCGCTGCCAGCTATCGCAATTCCTGAGTCACCCAGGCGGCGACCTTGCCCGGCATCTGACAGGCCACCGCGGCTCGGGAATTGCCGTAGCACGATCTGAATCCGGGAGCCGGCTATGCTTCGCTGGACTCGATCCTGACACTCACCTGGTTGCCTGGCTGCATTTCAATGATGAAGGGAACTGCCTCGAAGCCGGGAACGAGGTTGAAGGTGCGTTCGCCTGGGATCGGCTCGAAACGATGGGCGGCATCGACGCTGACGGCCAGTGAGCCTTTGGACTTGAAGATGCGGACGCTTTGCGGGCTCGCCTGCTCGACCCGCTCGCTCTGCCGGGCAATCACCGGAACAATGAACTGCAGCGAGGCCGACGCGGGCAATTGACCTCTGACGAGGGCACGGAGTTCCACTGCCGATTCGTCCATCATCCATTTCACCTCGTACATCGGGTCTTCGCCTTCCATCGCCTTGTGCGCGTTGCTCATCAAGCGGCCATGCGCCTCGAACACCACCTCCGCGCCGGAGCGTGTCGCCGACAGCGAGGCCGTGTAGTCGTTGAGGCTGGTGTACGTGTCGCCGGCATTGCACTCGATTCGCGGGGTGAGAGGCATGTGCGGCGCGGCGCGCTCCTGCTGCTGGTTTGGAATTTCGATCGTCTCGTAGCGCGTCATGCTCGCGGTGAGGATGGGGCCAAGCTCCACGTGATAGAGAACCGATAGCGCCCCGCCGCTCACGTGGCCGCCGCCCGATCCGCTGCCCGCCTGCACATGCTCCTGGTACTCCCGGTCATACTCCGTAACCGTGGCCCGCCAGGGTCCGGTAGCGGCGAGGTGGGTTCCGATGACAGGAAAACTTCGGAGACCGTAAGGTTCGTCGCGCGGGATAGCCGCACGTGCGGGCTCGGCGGAAAAGCTGCAACGATCGAGCGCCGTAGCGAGCGCCTTGGCATGTGTAAAAGTGTGGTGAATGCAGGGCAGGTCTCCGTGAGCCTTGTAGTCGGGGCCGCCATAAATCAGGCCGGCGTGGGTGCAGGCGCCCATCAGCTCCAGGTTGCGGCGGGCCACCTCGCGGAAGCGCGGATCGTGTCCCGCCATCAGCAGAAAGCCGGGATGGCAGCCGTCGCTGGTGCGGCTGCCCCACCAGCTCCATTTGTAGTTGCGCGTGCCCCAACTGTTGTCCCACGCGCCGTCGGGAAGCTGGAACTCCATGTGCGTTTTGAGCGCGCTCACCACCTGTTGCTCGACCCGCTTGTCGCCGGTAAGCACGCTGTACAGGGCCAACGCCGGCAGCGATTCTTCTACGTTGTAGCCGAGATCGACAGGGCGGCAGCCCTTGGGTGAGACGCCGTCGGGCGGATGACCCTCGCCGAAGAGAAAGCCGTCGGGAGTGAACTGGTCCATCACGCGCTGCGCGAGCTTGCTGCCGCGGTCGACGTAACGCGGCTCGCCGAGCACCTGGCCGCAAAGCACGAAAGCCAGGGTCGCCGTAGCGGGGTAGTTGACGTTGCCGGTGTTGATGCTGATGAAGCCGTCGAGAAACTTGGCGGCGGCGGCCAGGCGCGCGGTCCAGGCGCTGCGGATTGCGGCGTCGAGCACCGCGCCGTGATGAGCGAGCGCCTCGGCCAGCGCGATGGCGTGGAAGACGGTGATGCCCTGCCACTGGCCGAGCGTGACGTCGTTGATCCAACTGCCGTCGGGGCGGCTCACCTGCGCCTCCGACCATTCATGGACCAGCTTCGCCGCGCCCACGTATTTTTCCTCGCCGGTGGAGTGCGCCATTTTGAGCAAAGGGTAGACGGCGTCTCCGCAGCGGCCATGGATGAGAGCACAGGAGGGGCAGAGCAGGCCACCGTAGAATGCAGGATCGCGCATTGCGACGATCTGACGGGCAATGAGCCCGTCGCACCAGGTCTTGAGAAGTGTGGAATAGAGTTCCCGTTCTGTGGTCGTGGCCGGGGATGCAGGGGTGGCTTGCGTTGCGGCAGGCGCGAAAAGCGTCATGCCTCGCCACACGGCTGCTCCCGCCGCCGAGAGGCGGAGCATTTCTCTGCGCGTGAGGTTATCTTGCGGATGCCCGGAATGCATTTCGGATCCTGTGTCGCTGCGGTGAATTCAACCGCGCATGAGGCAACTTCCAGCCTTGTAATTGTATTGC
The DNA here is from genome assembly GCA_030039035.1 of Acidobacteriaceae bacterium. Lineage (GTDB taxonomy): Bacteria > Acidobacteriota > Terriglobia > Terriglobales > Acidobacteriaceae > Telmatobacter. The sequence goes on from JASHQQ010000213.1 coordinate 25,244, forward strand.
GGACAGGGATTCGCACGAATAGAATGTTGACCCTATGCTGTCGCGCCGCGGTTTTCTGACCGGAATCGCTGCCGCTGGATTGGCTGGATCGCTTGAGCCAGGCATTTCCGGCGAAACCTCGCCTTCGATCACTCCGGTTTCGTTTGATGTTCCCGAGGGAGCCTGCGATTGCCACGTCCACGTCTTCGGGGATTCGAGCCGGTTCCCCTTTGCGTCGTCGCGAACATACACCCCGGAATCCGCGTCCGCAGCGGAGTTGCTGGCGCTGCACCGGGCTCTGCGCCTCCGTCGCGCGGTCATCGTGCAGCCCAGCGTCTACGGCACTGACAATTCCTGCACCCTTGACGCCATGAAGCAATACGGCTCGGGCGCTCGCGGGATTGCGGTCCTGCCGGATACGGTTTCTTCCACCGCACTCGACAACATGCAGCGCGCAGGCATTCGCGGCGTCAGGATCAACCTGGGACTTGCGGACAACATGGATATTGCCGATGCGCGACATCGCCTCGAGTCCGCCATCAAGCAGATTCATGGCCGCAATTGGCATGTACAGATCTACGCCGCCTTGCCGGTGGTTGCGGGACTGAGCGACCTCGTACTGGCGTCGCCCGTCCCGATGGTATTTGATCACTTCGGCGGAGCCAAAGCCGCAGCCGGCCTGCGGCAGCCGGGGTTCGACAAGCTCTTGCAGATCGTCGGAAGCGGAAAAGCGTACGTGAAGATTTCGGCAGCATATCGCGCATCCGGCGATGCGCCCGATTATCCCGATCTTGCGCCGTTGGCGCATGCGCTGATCGCTGCAAATCCTCAACGGATTCTGTGGGGTTCCGACTGGCCGCATCCCGACACCGCTTCAGGCCGCAAGCCGGACGATGTTTCTCCACTGCTTCGCGTCGACGACGGTCATCTCCTTAACCTGCTGGCGACGTGGGCTCCGGACACGACCCTGCGCAAGACCATATTGGTCGATAACCCCGCATTCCTTTACGCTTTTTGAGTTACATTCCTGTTTGCGCCTGATTCCGCGCTGCCTTCGGAAGCTCCGGGAAGACCTGGGGCGCGTGGAATGCTCAGCGACGGCTTTTGAACATCCGTCTTTTGCCAGTCGCGGAGGCCGGCGAAGGCGGACAGGTGGACGATCGTACGATCAGTTCGGGACGAATCCGGATGATCCGTGCACACTCGTCGTTGGCGAGCTTGCGCAGAAGAAGCTCCGCCGCCGTTGCGCCCATCTCGTGCAGTGGCTGGCGAACCGTGGTGAGCGCCGGAAATGCGAGGCTTGCGAACTCGATGTCGTCGAATCCCGTCACCGAAACGTTTTCAGGCATTTTGAGCCTGGCCTCTCGCAGGGCGGTCATGGCGCCGAGGGCCGAGATGTCGTTGAAAGCGACGAGCGCCGTAAATCGCTTGCCGCGGCGCAGCAGGTCCTCCACGGCGATGCGGCCTTCTTCGGCATGACCCGTACCGGGGGGATCGAGCCGCTGTAGCTGGACGGTCAAACGAGGGTCGACGCGAACGCCAAGCCGTTTGCAGGTTGCCAGCACCGCCCTCCAGCGCTCTTCCGTATCGCCGCTTCCCTCAGGCCCTTTGATGAACGCGATTTCCCTGTGACCGAGGCCGGCGAGGTGATTGATGGCTGCGCCCATGCCAAAGGCGTTGTCAATGGCAACTCTCGTGCTCCATACGGGCGAGCGATCCGTGCAGACCGTTACCACCGGGATTCCAGGCGATTCATCCGGGGTGGAATTGACCAGGAGCAGCCCTTCGGCGCCGCGATCGCAAAGCGTTTCTACATGGCGTTGGAGAAGCGATGGCGACCAAAGGTGAGTGGCCACCAGAGATGTGTATCCCGTATTCAGCAGGCGGCGTTCGAAGCCGCTGAGAACTGCCGCCTCGAAGCCGTTGCCGAAGTCCGGCGCGATTACCCCGATCAGGCAACTGTGCTTTTCGCCGAGCGAACGGGCGAAATAGTTGGGCCGGTATCCAAGCTGCTTCGCGGAGTCGATGACCCGCTCCCGGGTTTCCCTGGGGAAGCGTGTCGCTTCGGGAACGTCGTTGAGAATCATCGAGATTGTCGTTCGCGACAGACCGAGATGTTCGGCCAGCTTTCTCAACGTGATCCGATGGCCCGAGTCGGCTCGCGACAAGCGTCTGGACGCGGCGGATTTCAAGGGCTCCGGTGGCATTCGAGGCCAGCGTATCACGCGGGCTTCTTTGCTGTTGACAAATGCCGCCGGTTGAGTTTGAATCTTTGACAACTTGTGAACCGGTTCACTTGCCGTAGTGGCACGGTTCACCAACAGGAGATCTCCTCAGGGGGCGCACCGCTGTGTGCGTCCCCTCTTTCTCCCCGCGGGACCGGGACTGAATGAAAATAACGCGCCGGCAATTCGCCTTGTCCGTTGCAGCCGCGAGCACGTTGCGCACCTCGCTGTTCGCCTCTCCGCTTTCCCCGCTCGGTGTGCCCCGCGGCGTGGTTCCCGGCCGGGTCACGTGGGCGCACGATCCCGCCGCGGTGACCTGGGATGGGACCGGCTCATGGTGGACAGACGCCAACAACAATCAGGCCGTGATCGACCGCATGGTCTCCCGCTCGGTTCGCGATCTCACGAACAAAAAGAGCGATGACCAGGCCTGGAGCGCCACCTTCCACTATTTCAACCGCACTCATGGCCGGGGCAACGCCGGATACAAGGCCGGCGAGAAGGTTGCCATCAAGGCGAACCTGAACAACACCGTGGATCATGGCGCGATCGAACGGTTGAATTCCTCGCCCCATCTCATCCTTTCGCTCGTCCGGCAGTTGACCGGTCCGGGGCGAGTGGAGCAATCCTCGATCACCGTCTTCGATTCCAGCCGGTTTGTTCCGGCCTGTCTCTACGACAAGATTCACCGCGAGTTTCCCGGCGTCGTGTTTGTCGACCATATCGGCGGAGACGGACGCCTGAAAGCCGAATTCAAACCCGACGCCATCCCGTTCTCCGTTCCGAGCCGCAACGCCAAGGGGCTCGATACGGTGGTGGTGGATGCCTCGTACCTCATCGATGCCGCGGTGTTGCGAGCGCACGTGAGCTCGGGAGTGACACTTTGCGCAAAGAATCTCTTCGGTTGCACCAGTATTTACACCGACTGGCACAAGAACGCGCACGACGGATTCCACCATAACCCCGACGGCTCGCCGGCTTATTCGGCGTTTACGGATTTCCTCGGCCACAAGGACCTCGGCGAGAAAACCATCCTGTTTCTCATCGACGGGCTGTACGGGAACGACAACGTGGATGGTCCGCCGCACCGAAAATGGAAGATGGCGCCCTTCAACGATGCCTGGCCGAACAGCATCTTCCTGTCGCTGGATGGCGTGGCCATCGACTCGGTCGGTTTCGATTTTCTGACTTCGGAGTGGCCCGATCTCCCGGATATTGCCAACGCCGACAACTATCTGCGCGAATCCGCCCTGGCCAACGATCCCCCTTCGAAGACGTTTTACGATCCGGAACGCGACGGCATCCGTTGCCGCAGTCTTGGCGTATACGAACGCTGGAACGACGGGACGGACAAGAAGTACTCGGGCAATCTCGGCAAGGGGAACGGGATCGAACTGTTCAAGGTGGCCTGACCGCGACGGAGGAGAGTTGGATATGAGCCGGCAACTATCCTTCTTATGCCTGATCGCCGCATGGATATTGGCGGCGAATGGATCCGCCCAATCGTTCCTGAGTCGATACAAAGGCCTGCCCTATCACGACAGCCGCTATCGGGGCGGTCCGCGGAAGATACCCGGGCGGGGGTTGTGCGCCTGCTATGACCTGGGCGGCGAAGGAGTGGCGTATCACGATACCGACCCCCGGAATCATGGCAGCGGAGAACTGAATCCGGCCGATGGAACTTACCTCAACGAGTTTCGCATTCATGAGGGAGTCGATACTTCCTGCACGAAGTTCGGGCGCAAGCCGGATCGGATCGACGACAACCCCTTCGACAGGATTGTTCCTCCCCGCGACTTGCCCTATGTTGGCTGGACCGAGCCGGGAGAGGGGTTCAACATCACCGTCCACGTGGCTGAAGCCGGAGCCTACGCTGCAGACTTTCTTTACACATCGAATCGCGGCGGGACCATCTCAATCGATGTGAACGGAAAAGACGCAACGGGACCGCTCAATATCCCGACAACCTGTGATCCGGCGGACCCCGTGGCATGGCGTCAGTGGCACCATTGGAATCTGGCTTCCCGGCTCTTCAGGATTCCGCTCGGCAAGGGGAGAAACGTTCTCACCGTTCGCATATTGACGAACGGAAACATGAACCTCGCTTGTTTCGATTTCAGGCGGGTCGACGGATGAAATGGAAGCCGGCAGGATCTCCTCTATAGTGTTCTCGTGGCCCAGGCCTCTTGCGGCCATTCCCGAGGCCGACTGATGAGCAGGATGATTCCGCGCGAGCTTGCACGCCGTGTCGCCGAAGGGCTCCTTTCGTTTCCCGTCACACACTTCGACGAGCAGGGCCGGTTCGACGAGGACCGCTATCGCGAGCACATCGGCTGGCTGGTCGAAAACGATCCGGCCGCGCTTTTTGCAGCGGGAGGCACGGGCGAGTACTTTTCGCTCACGCTCGCCGAATATGCGTGCGTTGTGGCCGCGGCCGTCGATGCGGCAGCGGGGCGAGTGCCGGTGCTCGCCGGATGCGGCTACGGCACGCGCATGGCGATGGAATTCGCTGGGGCCGCCGAACAGGCCGGCGCGGACGGCCTGCTGCTGTTCCCGCCGTACCTGGTGAATGCGGAGCCTGCGGGCCTGATTGCCCATGCACGCGCGGTTTGCAATTCCACCCGGCTTGGAGTCATCTTCTACAACCGCGACAATGCAGTGCTGAACGAGGCGGCGCTGGAGCAGCTTGGTGAAAGTTGCCCGAATCTGATCGGGCTGAAAGACGGCCACGGCGACATCGGGTTGCTGACCCGCATCTGCGCGCGGCTCGGCGAACGGCTCGTCTGTATCGGCGGACTGCCAACGGCGGAAACATTCGCGTTGCCTTACCGTGAGATCGGCGTGAGCACGTACTCCTCCGCGATCTTCAACTTTCTTCCGCGCTTCGCACGGGAGTTCTATGCCGCCGTCTGCCGCCGCGATCGCACTGCGGTCTTTGCCATGTTGCGCGAATTCGTGCTCCCTTATGTCGCCATCCGCGGCCGCCGCAAGGGGTACGCGGTTTCCATTGTGAAGGCCGGGATGAGAGCGGTTGGCCGCCCGGCCGGCCCCGTGCGTCCTCCGCTCACCGACCTCGAACCGGGCGAGTTCGGGGAGTTGAAGCGGCTGATCGCCGGCCGAACCTGATTTGCGTGGAACCAATCGCTCCCATGGCCGCCACAAGGACAGCGCACGTCCGCTACATCATCGTGCTGATGCTGTTCGCTGCCAGCACGTTCAGCTACGGCGACCGCGTCGTGCTGTCCATCGCCGCCTCGGATATCAGCCGCGATCTCCGCCTTGACGCGCTTCGTCTCGGCTACCTCTTCTCGGCCTTTGGTTGGGCCTACGCTGCCGCGCAACTCCCCGCCGGCAGCCTCCTCGACCGTTTTGGCTCGAGACGCGTGTACGGCATCAGCATCGTTTGCTGGTCCTGCTGCGGGTTGCTCTGCGGCTTCGCCGGATACGCCCCGGCAGCGGCGGCCTTCTGCCTTCTTCTCGCATTGAGGGTTCTCTCCGGACTGGCCCAATCGCCGGTCTTCCCGGGCAACGGACGCATCGTGACCGCATGGTTCCCTGCCGCCGAGCGTGGACGCGCCTCCGCGATCTTCAACTCGTCGCAGTACTTTTCACTCGTAATCTTCGCGCCCGTGATGGGTTGGATCGCACACGCATTCGGCTGGAAGCAGTGCTTCTGGTTTGCCGGTCTGGCCGCGCTCGCGCTGGGAGCACTCTGGTTCCGCGTCGTTCACGACGTCAGGACGCACCCTCGCATCAGTCCGATGGAGATCGAATGGATCGAGCGCGGGGGCGGGCTGGCCAATCTCGATTCCGGCAGCCGCTCTCGCGCCGGCACGCTCACCTGGCCGGCCGTGCGATGGCTGCTGGGCACGCGCATGCTGGTCGGGATCTATCTCGGGCAGTATTGCATCAACACTCTGACCTGGTTCTTCCTCACCTGGTTCCCGATCTATCTCGGCCGGACGCGGCACCTCTCCATGGTTACGGCGGGCTTTCTCACCGCGGTGCCGGCGCTGTGCGGATTTGCGGGAGGAATCCTTGGAGGCGTTGCATCCGATCGACTCCTCAAGGCAGGTTATTCCCTCACCTTTGCGCGCAAGGCTCCGATCGTCGCCGGAATGCTCCTCGCCATGACGATGATCGCCTGCAACTATGTGAACAACAGCCCGGCCGTGACGCTGCTGATGTCACTGGCATTCTTCGGCAAGGGATTCGGCGCGCAGGGCTGGACCGTCATCTCCGATGCCTCTCCCAGGGATCTTGTGGGCATAAACGGCGGGCTCTTCAACCTGGTCGGCAACCTGGCCGCCATCACCACGCCGATTGTTATCGGCGCGATCGTCGAACATACCGGCGCGTTCCACTACGCGCTCTTCTACGTAGCCGCGACCGCGCTTCTGGCTATCGTTGCCTATCTTCCTGTTGTCGGTGAAATCCGGCGCCTCGAATCTCCCCGAGGCCTGATCGCCGCGAACAATGCAGGATCGCCTTCCTGATCCGGCGCGAATGCCTCCGCGATGTATCCCGGCATGCCCACTCAGAATACGCTTGGCTTCTTGACGATCTGTCACCGGCTCTTGTCAGGCTCTGGATCCACCCAGGCCTTCAGCGCCGTCGCCACATCCGGCACGGTTGTTTCCACCCCGGCGGAAGCCGACCCTTCGAAGTATTTGTTGCCTTCATAACTGGCCTTGAAGCTGTATTTGCCGCTCTTGATGCCCTTGGCGACAAACTCCGCTATACCGCTTGCGTTCAGTGCCGCGCTGCCCAGCGTCTTCGAGCCGATGGCGAACGTCACTTCGCCGGCCGGCGCTGGCGAGTAGGCCTTGGTCGTCACGGTGGCGGTCAGAATTACATCGACCCCGGCCTTGGTCTCTTCCGGAGTCACCTTGAGCGCCGTCGCCGTCGGCGCAACCGGCGCAATCTTGGCGATGAAACCGTAATCCCCACCGTAGGCCGCCGGCGGACTCGACTGGAAGGCTCCCTTGGTTGTCGCCAAACCAGAGGAGTTGGTGTAGCCCGCAAGATAGATGTTCCCTTTCGTGTCCAGGTCAAGCCCTTCGATCAGTTGTGATCCGTAGCCCTTCACCGAGCCGACCAGCGAGTAGAACTCGAGCCGGGTGCCAGCCGGGTTCAGCTCCGCGACAAAGGCCTGGCTGTTCTCCCCGTTGGGCTCGATGGGATTCACCTCCGGGAAGCCGATGGTGGAACCGGCCGACCCGGCAAAATACACGTTGCCGGCCGCATCGAGCTTGATGTACCCCACATTTCCAATTCCGTTTGCCCCGGGACCATAGGCGCCGAACATCGTCGACCATACAAGCTTCGTGCCGCTCGGATTCAGCTTGGCGACGAAGCCGGTATCTTCACACTCGTCGAATCCGGACTCGCCGCAGGATCGTTGGAACGCCCCCGCCGTCGTCGGGAAACCCTGGCCGTTTGCCACCCCGGCGATATATGCGTTGCCCTCGTCATCCGCGGCAATGGCCCCCGCGGCAGAGTCGTCGTCGTTCTTGTCCGAGGCCGGCGGCGCGAGATAGGTGAGGTAATCGATCTTCGCGTCCTCGGAATTCACATCTCCGGATACCGGCTCGAACTTGGCGACCCATGCGGCATAGTCCGTGGCTTGCGGATCCTGCGGCTCATAGATCTTCTTTTCGAACGCACCCCCGGTGGCCGGCAGATACCACGAGGTCGTGGTTCCCGTCACAAAGAATTGCCCCGACGAATTGAGCGCGATACTCGCCGCGCCTGTTCCCCCGTAGGGGGAATACTGAGGATTGGCGGGAAACGAGTATCCATTGGCGACCAGCTTCGTATTGAATCCGATGAGCGTGGAGTACACAAGCCCCGTTCCCCCGGCATTCAGGACCGACACGAATGCGTAGTCGCTGTAGCAGGACACGGGGGCGGTCGCACTGGCCCCGGCCGGCAGCACGCACGAGGTCGTCCCCGGCTGAAATGCATTCTCCGTCGTCGGGAAGCACTGTTGTATCACGCCGCGCCCCGTCCTCGTGTCGCAGCCATCCGCGCTTGCGCCTGCCACGTAGGCCCGGCCCTTGGCATCGACCGCGATGGCCCATCCGGAATCTCCGTCACCTGCACCCAAAAACGTGGAGTATTCCAGACGATCGCCGTCCGGCGACAGCTTGGTCACAAAGGCCTGCTCCGGGCCGTCCACACCGCAGTTCGCCTGCTGCACCCCGTCATTGTTCCAGGTCCCGCAAACGGTGTCCAACGCGCCCCGGGTCGCGGGAAATGTGCTATCCCACGTGGTGCCCGTGATGTACGCGCTCCCTTCCTCATCCACGGCGATGGCATAGGGCTCAGTCCATCCGCCGTTTGTTCCAGTACCTGCAAGGTAGGTGGAATAAACGATCGCTGTCCCTTCGGGGTTGAGCTTGGTGACAAATCCCACAAAGAGGCGTGAATCGTCTTTCATGTAAGAGGGCGAGGACTGAAAGGCCTCCTTCACCGGAAAGTCATACGCATTCGTATATCCGGTCACGTAAACGCTGCCCTCCTTGTCGACCGCGATTCCATTGGAGATGGCGTCATTGTCATTCTCGCTCCAGTTATTGAACCCGATGTTGGTCTGCGCCGGATCCTGGCCATTTTCCGCCGAGTTGTACTTCCCGCCCAGGTAGGTCATATAGACCAGGATCGGATCGATCACCAGCGGCCTGGCGCGGTCATACTTGCCCAGCGCAAACTTCACCCGGTTCCCCGACACCACGTATCGCCCCTCCACCGCGATCCTGCGGTCCCCGTCCATCTGGTAGATCACCGGCCTCTTGAAGCTCGCCGGTCCGTTCGGCGCATCGAGTCGCAGATCGCCTTCCGCGTCGACGGAAAGCTTCGCCCCCTCGATCTGCCACGCGATCTGCCCGGGATCGACGGCCGCTCCGACCAGGAAGTCGTACTCGAGTTGGCGCTGGTTGCCGTAGAAGACAAGGTCGATGCCAGGATAGATGCCCGCATAGCGGACTTTCCCGTACGTCGGAATGCCGGAACGCCACTTCTTCGGGTCATTTCCGACGAAGTAATTCACCACCCCCGCCTGCTTGTCGAGTCCCGCGGCAACCGCCTTCGTGTCAGCGCCGGCAAGCTTCATCCGCAGCACATCGGCGCTGTTCGCGGAGGGCTGATTCTCAAGCCTCACGCAGGCCTCGCCGGGCGCGAGGTAGAGCGAGTATCCATCCCCGTGCGAGACGAATTGCACGCGCGCATCGGTCTGACCGAGATTCGGCTGGAAGCTCAGCGGAAGCTGGCCGAATTCCGCCGCGACCCTCCGGCCGGCGGAGGCGGATCCCGCGAAGCATCGCGGCGCGAGCTGATTTCCCATGAAAACCACCGCGAGTACGAAAAAAACACCCCGGGACGCCGGCCGGCCGAGGCACACAGGGGCCTGACAACTCTTTTCTGGACCTAACATTGCAATCTCCAGTCTTTGACCTGGCATATGAGCCGCGCCCCGGAGCGGGCGTGCAATCTGCGAGCGGCGATCGGTCGCCGTAACCGTCTATTCATCGAGAGCGAAGCGCGCAGCGGAGAGAGCCGCGATCGCTACGGCTAATCATTCTTGTTTGTTGGAGTTGCGGGCAACAGGCGAGTGAGGTCAAAGTGGGACATTTCGGGGCACGGCGCCCTCGGCGCGCCGCTGGACACCCCTTCAAACAAAAAAGTATGATCCAACTACCCAGCTTCTGGGTCGGCTGAAATGAATCCGCGAACGGCCCCAAATGCAATCGAACAGGACGCGAGCGCAACCGGCTCGCAACGGCTCGTTTCGTGGAAAGAGATCGCCGCATACTTCAATTGCGATGTCCGGACCGTGAAGCGCTGGGAGCGGGAGCGGGGGCTGCCCGTGCACCGGGTTCCCGGCGGCGAGCGCAGCCGGGTATTTGCCTATGCCGCGGAGCTGAAGGTCTGGCTCCATTCGCCGCCGGGCGCCGTCGAACCTTCCGGTGAGCCGGCGTCTCCCAACGGCTTCGAAATGCCCAACGGCTCCGGGCATATCGACGCCGGGCCCGGGATCGGGGACGATGCCGCGCTCGCGCCAGCGCAGCCGGCTCCGCACCCGTTCCTCCGGCGCCGGCTGCTTTGGGGCTTCGCCCTGTTTGTTCTCACCGCCTGCATTCTCCTCGGTTACTTCATTCGTTCAAATCACTTGCAGAAGCAGGCTCCGGGTTCGGGCGGCGCCAGACACTCGCCGCTTCCCGCGGCGGGAGAGTTGTACCTGAAAGGCCGCTATTTTCTGGAGAAGCGGACCGGCGAGAGCATGAGCCAGGCGGTGGACGCGTTCACGCAGGCCATCGTGCTCGACTCGAACTACGCCGAGGCTTACGCCGGCCTGGCCGAGTGCTATGATCTGATGCCCGAGTACACCGGCATGGCGGAGGCCGAAGCAATGCCCCGCGCCATTGCCGCGGCGCGCAAGGCGATCGCGCTCAATGATTCGCTTCCCAACGCGCACAGCGCCCTGGCTTTCGCGCTCTTCTGGTACCGCTGGGACTTCAGGGACGCCGAACCAGAGTTCAAGCGAGCCATCCAACTCGACCCCGGCAACGTCGAGGCGCACCACTGGTACGCTACAGCGCTGATGAGCGAGGAAGACTACCCTCAGGCCCTGCGAGAGATCGACACGGCGCAGCAGCTCGATCCGGCATCGCGCTCCATTCTCGCCGATCAGGCTGCCATCCAGTATCAGTCGGGCCACCGCGAGCCGGCGATCGCCACGCTCGAGCAGCTCCAGACCGCCGAACCGGACTTTTTCAGCCCTCCACACTACCTCGCCAATATCTATTTCCACGAAGAGAACTACCCGGCCTATCTTGCCGAGCTCAGACTGGTCGCCGCGGCCACGAAGAAGGACTCCGATGCGGCGTTCGCCGCCGCGGCCGCGGATGGCTGGGCAAAAGCCGGCGCGCGCGGCCTGCTCGCAGCCATCCGTTCAATTTATGAGAGAAACTTTGCCACCGGCAAGGACGACGGCGTTCTGCTGGCGCAGGTTTGCGCCCGGCAGGGAGATCTCGCATCGGCCGTCAAGTATCTCAAGGCCGCCTCGGCCGTTCACGACTACAACGTGAAGCAGGTTCTCTCCGCAAGCTGGACTCCGCAGTTGAACGGCTATCCGCCGTTCGAGGCCCTGCGCGCGCAGATTCGCAAGGAGCTGGACTGAA
>JASHQQ010000214.1 GCA_030039035.1 Acidobacteriaceae bacterium
GACCTCCTGCCTCTGCAGCCTGATTTCGTTTGTCCCGGGTTGTTGATCCTGTAGACTTTTCGAACGCTCGACAACGCAGAATGCGCTGGACATGCGCATGCGCCATGCGGTCCGCCACGACCGCAATGGAAAGCGCTATCGCAATTCCTGAGTCACTGTATCGCGCGAAGGTTGATGCATCTTATCCCCGACGCCAAACAGTGGTCGAGAGATTTCATCTCTCCAAAGAGGAATCGAAAAAACGGCAGGAGAGCGGCTCATCGGTCGGAAAGAATTCACCGACTCAGGCCGGCTGCCGCGCACCCGGCCGCAGCGGTTTCACAGTTGCGGTATCCCGAAGCCGCGACGCCATGCGGCTTTTTTCTCCAGAAAAGGCCACCTTCAGTTATGCCGGAAGGGGCCACCTGGGCGGTGAAGCCGCTCCGGATTCGCTGCTGAATGCAAGCCGAATCGACCGGTTTCCCGATTCGCCCAGTGAGGAGCGCATTGGCCCAGATGCAGCCGATTTCGGCTCAGGGCGCAAGGCATCGCGGAGGAGTGACGGGCGCCTCAGGCATTCAACCCGAGTTCTTCGAGGAATCGCCGGTCCGGGCTTTAAGCGCCGATCAACGCGGGAGTGGAAAGTGCGGCCGGCGTTTCTACTTCTTCTTCCGCCGCGGCTTTCACCGGCACGTGCGCCAGCTCCCACGCCGAGCGGTCCTTGAGCAGCCGCTGCACGAGCGCGGTATGCATGGCATGGCCGGCGCGCACGGCGACCACGTGGCCTTCGATGCGGCGGCCGGCAAGGGCCAGATCTCCGATCAGGTCGAGGATCTTGTGGCGAACATATTCGTTGGCGAAGCGGAGCGGGCCGTTCTCGGGTCCGCGCGGCCCGAGGATGATGGCGTTTTGCGGGCCGGCGCCGCGAATCAGGCCCATGTCGCGCAAGCGTTTCTCGTCGGCTTTGTAGCCGAAGGTGCGCGCCGGGGCGATGGCTGCGCCATAGGTCTCCGCAGCCAGATCGATGCTGGTGTGCTCGCGGCCGATAGGCGCGGGAAAGTCGATGGTGTAGCGGATCTTGTAACCGGAGCCGGGGTAGACGGCGATGAACTTGTTGCCCTCGCGGACCTCGACCTCGCGCAACACGCGAATCGTTTCCCGCCGCCGCCGCTGGGTGCGGATGCCGGCGCGCAGAAAAGCCTCGACGTAGGGCAGCGCGCTGCCGTCGAGGATAGGCAGCTCCAGGTTGTCCAGCTCGACGATCACGTTGTCGATGCCCATGCCGATCAGCGCCGACAGCAAGTGCTCGGTGGTGGAGATGAGCACGCCCTGGCGCATCAGGCTGGTGGCGTAACTGACTTTGGCCACGTTGCGGCCGGTGGCGGGGATTTCGAAGTTGTCGAGATCGGTGCGGCGGAAGACAATGCCGGAACCGGCCGGCGCGGGCAAAAGACGCATGGTTACGGGTGCGCCGGAGTGAAGCCCAATTCCTTCAAATTCAAGTGTTTCCGCGATTGTCTGTTCCAAATGGGCAGGTCTGTCCAATCTGCTCTCCAAACTGTACAATACGATTCGCAACCGTTAGGTTAGACGCAAAGGCGGCATCGCGTCGTGTGGCTTTTTTGCCACACTCCGCGCCTCACCGGACACCATCCTGGTCCTTGTCATGATTCCAAATGGCATAAAATCAGGGCAATTGCAGGCGAGAAACTTACCCGATCGCGAAGGATCTCCGGTTCCCCTGCGCGGCCTGTTGGCTGGAGCGCGGCGCAAGGAAACCGCGCTGCTGGGTCTGGCCGAGCGCCTTGTGCTGGCCGAGTCGCCGAGCGATGAAAAGGCCGCCGTCGACGCCTGCGGCGCTCTGGCGGCATCTCACGCCGCAGCGTTGGGCGGGCGTGTGAAGGTCCACAAACAGCGGGAATTCGGCGACGTGATCGAGGCGCGGTTTGGTCCCCGGACGGCCAAAGACCAGCGGGTTTTGCTTTTGGGTCATCTCGACACGGTCTGGCCGACGGGAACGCTGAAGACCATGCCTTGCCGGATCATTGATGGGCGTCTTTGGGGTCCGGGCACGCTCGACATGAAGGCCGGCGTCGCCATGGCGTTTACCGCAATCGAGCTGCTCACCGAAGTCGGCTTGCTGAACCGCGAGATTGTCTTGCTGCTCAACAGCGACGAGGAGATCGGCAGTCAGGTCTCGCGGCCGATCACCGAGCGAATCGCCGCGACGTGCGGCGCCGTGTACGTGCTGGAACCGGCGCAGGGGCTGGCGTACAAAACGGCACGCAAGGGCACCGGCAACTGGCGCATCGACGTGAAAGGCGTGGCTGCTCACGCCGGCGTGGACTTCGAAAAGGGCGCGAGCGCCCTCCGCGAGCTGGCGCGCGTCATCGGGACCGTGAGCGATTGGACCGGCCTCAAGCGCGGACTGACGGTGAGCGTGGGCACGGCGGGCGGCGGAACGAAGACCAACGTGATTTCCGCCGAGGCGTGGTGCGAAGTGGACGTGAGGATTGCACGCAAGAGCGACGGATCGCGCATCGCGCGCAAGTTCGCCGCGCTGAAAGCGATCGATCCGCGTTGCACGCTTATCGTGAACGGCGGCGTCAATCGCCCGCCGATGGAGCGCACGCCGGGCACGGTGCGGCTTTATCGAAAAGCCCAGGCATTCGCCGCGGACCTGGGCTTCGCGCTCGACGAAGCCGCGACCGGCGGCGCCTCCGACGGCAACTTCACCTCCGCGCTCGGCATTCCCACGCTCGACGGAATGGGCGCGGTGGGCGAAGGCGCGCACGCGCGGCACGAGTCGGTGTTTTTGGAGCATCTGGCGCCGAGGACGGCGATGCTGGCGGCGATGCTGGCCGGATAATTTTCGCAGCGAGCGAGAGTCAGATTCCATTGCGCAGATTCGGACGCCGCCTCTCCGGGGCTTGCGATCTCATTACGGATCGGATCCCAGCGTTCCGCTTCGCCCCACGCTGGGCTATTCTCCGCGCTCCCTCCGCGAGCCTGTCTGCGTTTCGGCCATTCCTATATCTTTCCGTGGACTCCCGCATCTTTCCTTGAGCGCTTGCGTCGGTTGACACTCAAGTTGGGACAGGAATCCGCGGCCGCGCCTTTCGGAACCGTCTTACCTTTTCAGGCGAGCGAACGCAGACTGCGCTCGCTCAAGGGCTTCGTCGGCGCTCGCTCCAATT
>JASHQQ010000215.1 GCA_030039035.1 Acidobacteriaceae bacterium
CCGTCGCCGCAGTCACGGCGTTGGTGGCATTGACAACAGCGCCAGTTACCTGCGATCCGGCAATTGTGGCGCCTGCGGATAGCGTTGAAGCCTGAACGTTGGTGAGCCCCGAGCCGTTCCCTTTGAAAGCCGCCGCCGTCACGTTTCCGCTCGCCGTCAGGTTTCCCGCCACATTCACCACGCCGTTGGGGGAACCCGTGCCCGGCGTCAGGGTAATATTTCCTCCGGCGAGACCGCCGTATCCGTTTCCAGCCGTCAGGCCCATGTTGCCGCCGTAGGAAAGCGCGGCGTTGCTGGACGAACCGTTGTGCGCTCCCTCAACGGTGAGGGCCGCTCCATCTTGTCCCAGCAGCGCGCCGCCCTGCAGAGAGACAACCGAGAATCCGTTTGCGGTTTGCGACCAGTTGCTGTTCGGCCCCGACTTGATCGTCACGTTGCCGCCGAAGCCGTTGTATCCGCTGCCTGCCGTTATGTTCACTGCACCCGGCGCGCCCTGGTTGGTATATCCCGAGCCACCCTCGGGCGTCGCCGACCCGGCCTGCAGCGTCAGATTGCCTCCCGCGCCGCCGTTCGTCCCTCCGGCGTTGGCCGCGGAGATCGTTACCGACCCGCCGCTTCCCGGACCTTGCACGGCGCTCAGCGCCACACTTTGTCCGCCTGCCCCCGAGGTGAACTGCGGAGCGCTGAATCCCGTTGCGGTCAGCGTTCCCGTCATCGTGTCGCCCGCTTTGGAAACATAGCTTGATGAGCCGGACGCCGGCGCGTAGTTTGCATCTCCCGAAGCCGGCGCAAATGCGCTCGCGGGATTTCCACCCAGCATCAGCGCATTCAGCGCATTTCCGCCCTGCGCGTCGCCTGCTGCGTAACTGACCCCCAGTTGCGTGTTTCCTATGCAGCCTGTGCAGTTCACGGCGAGCGCTGTCGTCGCCGTTGTTGCCGTTGCCGCATTGCCCGTGATGTTGATGCCGGCCGTACCGGGGCCGATATTGGCCGGATTCAGGTTTGTCAGCATCGACCCATTGCCGGCGAGCATCGTCTGTCCTGCCGCGCCGTCGCCGTTTGCCGTCACCCAGACCTGATTCGAGGTGACGTTGTTCTGCGTGACGGTCAAATACGCCGTCAGCACGTCATTCTGTGCATCAAAGACTTCGCCCAGCGAATAGGAGACCGGAGGCAAAGCTCCGTCGACGCTCAACAGCAGCCATCCGGCGGGGCTGTTTGCGCCGTTGGCGTTGGTGAGGACCCACAGCTCTTCTTCATTCGAATTCTGGTTCGGAATCAGGATCATGCCGCGATTGTTCGCCGGATCGTAGATCGCGGGAGCGACGGCAAAATTCGCGGGCGCATCCGCCGCGCCTGCCGGAATGAGATTGACCCATGCGGGCGTTCCGCCATTGAAGTTGGCGTAGGTCAACGCCCAGACGGCGTTGGTTTGCGCACTTCCGTTGCTGCCGCCCGCGACGATGAACCGGTTGCTCGCCGGATCGTAGAACGATGCGGTCTGCTGGCCGAATGCAGGTGGCGTGGTCGACGAAATGGAGGACAACGGGATCCACGTGGGTGTCGTGTATCCCTGTGGATCGGCAGGCGTCGTTGTGCCGTTGGCGTTGGTCAGCACCCAGGTATCGGTGAAGATTCCACCCGAGCCTCCGCCGTTCTGCCCGCCGAAGACGATCATGCGATTGCTCGTCGGATCGTACTCCGCGGTCGCGGCTTGCCTTGCTGCCGGGGGACCTCCACCCGGCGAAAGCTGGATCCATGTCGGGGTCGTATATCCCTGCGGATCGGCCGGCGTGTTGGTGCCGTTGGCGTTGGTCAGCACCCAGGTGTCGTTGGCCACCGGCGTACAGCCGCCTTCGCATCCGCCGAAGATGATCAGCCGGTTCGTATTGGGGTCGTACACACCGGTATGGTTATCGCGCGCTGGCGGAAGGTTTGCCGGTGAAAGCTCCGTCCAGGTCGGCGTTCCGTTCAGACCGTTGGCGTTTGCCAGCACCCAGGTGTCATTGAGATTGCAGCGTCCGCCGCAGCCCGAATAGGCGCCGCCAAACAGGATCAGGTTTCCGTTGCCGTCCCCGACAACGGTCGCTCCGAAATCCCTGACCGTCGGCGGGCCGCCGCCCGGAGTCAACTGCTGCCAGGTCTGTGCGGCCAGCGTTGGCGCTGTCACTGCCGAGGTCAGAACCGTGATTACTGCCAGGATAAGACTGCGATGTTTCTTGTCCAAGAGCCCGTTCATCCATCCTCCCAACCGCAGGAACACCTTGCAACGCTTCACGCTGCTGCCTCGTTCGCAGCAGTCCAAAGGCCGGAAAATGATTCATTCGCGGGAGGGGATTCGTCTCTATTTTCACCACAACCTTTCGGGGGACTCAATAACACTTATGGCTGACTTACTTGGCCGTCAACCACTTCCGAGCCGCGAATGGTCATCGTTCCGGCGGCTCGGGATCTGCGAGGGACATTGATTTCCAGGCAGTTACAAGCTGTTGCCCCATGACGCGCACACTTGTTTCCGGTTTCCCTACAATGGCGCTACGGGAATCGTAATCAGCGGTAAGATATTGCTTTTCAATAAGATATTGAGGCGCCAATCTCGCTGATTCTTCAGCGCTGGTTTTTCCCGTTGGATTCCCTGGCGCCTTCAGAAAGCCTGAAGCAGGCATCTGGACCGCGGACATTGTCGTTTCTATGCCCGTAGACAGGAAGGCCACGCGTCTCGAGATGCTTTTGGGGGCGTGGATTGGCGTGTAACCGGTGATGTGCCGGAAAGTGAAACAACGCCAGGTCGAACTGCCGTTCCATCGCGCGTCGATTCTAGGTCAAACCCGCGTGGCGAAGAAGATCCTGAAAGCGGGGATCGGAACGCAAGCCATCCAGCAGCAAGTCGGACTTTAACCAACCAGGGTCGAGTGACCTCTCCGAGCAGGCTTTTTGCAAAGACTCCAACGCCCGGTCGTGGTTGCCGAGCCCCGCGTAAATTATCGCCATCGCGTACGCAGAAGCATTGGCCTTCGCATTGCGCGCCAGATCGCGAATCATCTTCTGTGCTTTGGCTTTCTCGCCCACGGCTGCCCAGGCGTGTGCCAGCGCCACAGCCATCCTGGGATCGTTCGACGTCTCCAAGGACTTCTGATATTCCCCGATCGCTTCCTGCAGCTTGCCGGCGCCTTCATAACCGACGCCAAGATAGTAGTGCTGGGACGAGTCTTTTGGGTCCAGGATCAGGCCTCTCTTGCTTGCTTCAATCAGGTTGGCGTAATCCCGCAGATAAAAATACGCTTCGGATTCGGAATAAGCCGAACTGGTCCCGGTGTCCAACTGGTCGATCTTTGCAATCTCGTCGAGAGCTTCGGCGCGGCGTCCACGAAAGGCGAGAAAGACGGCGCGATCTTCATGCGCGCAACTGTAACTCGGGGCCAATGCGATGGCGTGGCTGAACGCGCGATCGGCGGCGTCCCAGTCCCAGTCGAAATGCCAGCTCAGCGCACCAAGCGTGTCGTAGGCTTCGCCAATCGAGTCGTCCAGCTCCAGCGCCCTGGCCAGAGCTGTTTTGGCTGAGCGGTAAGCCTGATCCTTTGGCATGGCTCCGGTAAACGCCTGATAGACGTAGGTGTCCGCCAGCCCGGCATAAGCAAGCGCAAAGTTCGGTTCCCCCCGGATCGACTCTTCGAACAGGTGCTGAGCCTTGACGAGTGAATCGGGTTTGGTGAACTCGGAGGTGAAGTAGAGGCGCCCCTTGATATACGCGTCGTATGCGGCCGGGTTTACGGTGCCGGCCCTGCCAATCTGCTCCTGCTGGGCCGGAGTGATCTGCGCGCGAACCTGTTTCGCTATGGCGCCCGCCAGCTCTCCCTGCAACTTGAGAACATCGCCGAGATCGCGATCGTATGTTTCCGCCCACAGGTGCTGGTCTGTGCGCGCCTCAAGCAGTTGCGCGGTGACGCGCACCTGCTGGCCCGAACGAATCACCGAGCCTTCCACGATGGCGTCGACGTTGAGCTCCCGCGCAATCTCACGCAGGTTCCTGGTTGTCCCCTTGTACTGCATCACCGACGTTCGCGAGATGACGCGAAGCGAGCCGACCTGAGCGAGATCCGTAATCAACTGGTCGGTCATGCCATCCGAAAAGAACTCCTCGGAAGGATTGCCGGACAGGTTGCTCAGAGGCAGGACCGCGATGGAATGGATCGGGACGGCCGCAGCCTTCGCGTGAACGCGCCATCGCATTGTCCAGGCAAAGAGCCCCAGCGCAACAACAGCACAAAGAGAGAGTGCGCCGAGGGCAACCGCGAAACGGCTTTGCTGCTTCGGAGGCGGGGCGATACTTTCCTCTATGTTGGCATCGGCGACCCTTTCGGCGACCGCAGCCGGCGCCGGAGAATCCTCCACCGGGCCGATATACCGGTAGCCCCGGCGAGGCAGCGTTTCGATATAGCGGGGTTTCTCAGCCGAATCGCCGAGCGCCTCCCGAATTCTCGCAATCGCGTTGTGCAGGCTGTGGTCAAAGTCGACGAAGGTGTCTGCCGGCCAGATCTGTTTCTGAAGTTCTTCGCGAGTCACCACTTCGCCGGCGCGTTCCAGCAGGATTTCCAGCACCTGAAGAGGCTGGCCCCGCAGGCGCACCCTTACGCCATGCCTGCGCAGCTCGCCGGCGCGGACATCCAGCTCGAAATTCTCGAAGCGCAGCCTGCCGGAAACCTGCGGCTGGGTCGACATGGGCATCCCCGCGGATGAGCAAGCCTACCATAGTTCCCCAAACGATCGCCCGCTGATCGGGAAAACTTCTGAATTCAATAACTTGATCATGGAGGAAACTTTGGGGTGGAATGGAGGCCCGAAGGATTGACCCACTTGCCCGAACCCGCGAGAGTGCGGAGGTTGGAAGACCCACAATCCAGGTTCGATAAAGCGGGAAGAGGGAATATGCCCAAATATGTGATCGAGCGTGACATTCCACAAATTGGAAGCGCGACATTGGAGCAGTTTCAGGCCATTTCGCAGAAGTCCTGCACCGTGCTCAATCGTCTTGGACCAGCCGTGCAGTGGCTGCACAGTTATGTGACCGGCGACAGGATTTACTGCATCTATATCGCGCCCAGTGAGGAGATGGTCCGCGAGCATGCCAGGCAGGGAGGTTTCCCGGCGAATCGGATCTCGCAGGTCCGGTTGGTCCTCGATCCGACAACCGCAGAGGCATGATCGATCAGCCTCGAGAAGACGCAAATAATCAACATTCGCAAAAAAGGAGAGGAATATGACACGCAAATCCGTATGGTATTCACCTTCGCCGCTCAACATCGGGCTCGCAGCGCTCCTTGTTGCCGTTGGTTCCCCCCTCGCCGTTCTGGGCCAGCACGACGCGCATAACCAGGCATCCCCGCCGAACCTGGTGCAGCTTGTCCGGGACGCTACGTCCAAGTATGCGAACGTGAACGACGCCACCGCGGCAGGCTACGGACCATTTCTGGGATGCGTCAGCGGATCGGATCATGGCGCGATGGGCATCCATTACGTCAATCCAAAATTGCTCGGCCCGACGACAGTTGACGTCAACCAGCCGCAGGCGCTGATCTATGAACCTTCCAACGGCGAGATGACTCTTGTCGGTGTCGAGTACATTGTGGACGCAGCAACATGGCTCAAGAAAAACTCCTCTCCTCCGGTTCTGGAAGGTCAGGTATTCCTGTACGTCGACAGTCCCAACCGGTTCAATATACCGGCCTTCTTCGAGCTTCACGTCTGGGCGTGGCGGGACAATCCGCAAGGCTCGTTCGTGGACTGGAATAACGATGTGACCTGCAATGGACAGTGAGGGCAATCCAGAGACTGCTGGAAGCGTTCAGCGTGCCGTGCGCTCAGTCGTGCCGGAGTTGGAATCGCGCAAGAGCTTGAATTGAAAAGTGTGCCGTCGGAGTAGCGACGAGGCCGGAAGCATCCGGGCGGCCGGCCTCGGCGATCTCACAGGGACGGTAGCAGGCTGGCCGATGGCGCCTACGTCACCCCCTGCCGGTCATCTCACTCCGATGGAGGCTTTCTCTGAATCGTGTAGGTGGCCGAAGCTGTCGCGCTGTTCGAATTGCCTGGCGAAGCCGCAATGGCCTTGATGGTCTCGGTAGATACCACAAGGATCGGGCCTGTATACTTCGTCGATTTCGTGGTTGGAGCGGAGCCATCGGCCGTGTAATAAATGGTTGCGCCCTTCGTGCTGTCGGCCAGGGTCACCGATTGGGTCACGCCATATGTACCTGCGGCCGGGCTCAAGGTTGGCGTGGCCGCCGCCGGCAGACCGATTTTGAACGCAGCCGTCGCCGTGGCGCTGTCGGCATATCCGCTGGCCGCGCCGATCGCCTTGATCGTCTCCGATGTCATCACGCTGACAGGCTCCACGTATTTCTGCGAGCTGGTGGTCGGCGTGGTGCCGTCGGTTGTGTAGTACATCGCAGCGCCGGCCGTTGCGTCGGTCAGTGTGACGGATCTCGCCGTGCTGTAGTTGCCCGCAATCGGGCTGAACACGGGAGCGGCGCAGGGCGGAAGCAGCCCCGTGCCAAGCAGATCGATCTTCTGCGGCGATGCCGCGGCGTTGTCGGTCAGAGTGAGTGTTGCCGTCCGGCTTCCTCCTGTTCGGGGAGTAAAGACTACCGATATGCCGCAACTGGCGCCCGGATATACGGGCGCGCCGCAGGTGCTTGAATGACTGAAGTCCTGCGCATCGGTCCCGGTGACGGTTATGCCCGAAACCTGGAGCAAGGCCGGACCGGTATTCGACACGGTGACCGTCCTGGCCGCCGAGGGTTTGCCGATCACGCTCGATCCGAGATTCAGGCTGGCAGCGCTGATAGCGACCGCCGGAGTGCCCGTAGAACCCAGCAGGGCGATGCTTTGAATGCCCCCCGGACCGTTGTCCGTAAAAGCCAGGTACGCGGTCTTGACGCCGATTGACCCGGGATTGAACACGAGATCGATCGAGCATCCATTGCCGGCGCCGATGGTCTGCCCACAAGACGAGCCTTGAATCAGAAAGTCGCTGGCATCGGTTCCGTTCACGGTGGGACTGAAGATCATTTTCAATGGCGCACTGCCTCCATTGAATACCTTGACGGTTTGGGCCTGGCTGGCCGCGCCGGTGTTGGACACCGAGAATGTCAGTGCCGCGGGCGTAACCAAAAACGAAGGAGCCGCAACTCCTTCGCCGCTGAGCGAGATCGCGGCATCGCTCACGTTACTCGCGGAATAGGCACCTTCCGCGGGCTCGGGGAGTTGGCTCAGCACGTCCAGTGACGCGGTCAGTTCCCCTTGTGACTCGGGCTCGAAGACCAGATTGATCGTACATGTGGCCCCTGGAGCAAGCGACTTTCCGCAGGTATCTTTCTCGGAAAAGCTGCCAAGCGCTCCTGACGCCCATTTCGCCGCAAAGGACAAGGGGACCGCGTTCTTGTTGGTCACCTGGATGGCCATGGGCTGGCTGGCAGTTCCGAGGGCTTGTGAGGAGAAATTGACCACATTGCTGGAAAAGGTGAGACCTGCTTCGGGTACCGAAGTGCCTCTTCCGTTCAACTGCACGAGGTGCGGCGAGCCAGGCGCGTTGTCGGTAATGACCAATGTCGCGGTGCGATTCTCAAGGTCAGAGGGAGTGAACGTCACCGCAATGGAGCAGGCAGCCGCGCCGGGGTTGATCTCGTTGCAGTGCCTGCTGGCTGTGAAGATGAAATCGGAAGCGTTTGTTCCCTGAACGGCAATGCCCGAAATCTCGAGCGACGCGGCGCCGCCATTGGAGATGGTCACTTCTTTCGTTGACGCCACTCCCACCTGGTTCCCGCCGAACTGGAGGGGCGCCGCATTGGGCGATACCATCCTGACCCTGGAGTTGGAATTGTCCGCAACATATACATTCAGGGCCGGGTCGACCGCAATTCCCAAAAGATTCAGGTTCGCCGCCGTGACTGGACCGTCGTCACCATCCTGGGAAACCCCGGAATCCCCGTTCTCGTTCCCCATGGTGACCATGGCCCTTCCCTGGGGGTTGATATACGAGATGCCCAAAATGCCCGAAGCATAGTATTCATCTCCCGCAGCGTCGAATGCGACCTGCTCGCCCATGGTCGGCATGTCGATAGCGCTCACGGTATCGGAGCCCAGATCGACTTCGAAGCTCGATTCGGTCGATGTCAGAGGATTGCCCCACGTCCCCAATTGCAGTTGATCCGATGGCGCCGTCGCCATCAATCCGAAGTCGACGCCGACTTGCCCCGCCTGCTCGCCAATCGCAGGCGTGTTTACCGGGCAGCCGGGATAGTAGCCGTCTGCCATCGTGCCCACCACCGTGGACATCATGCCGCTGGCGGCGCCAATCTTTCGCACGCGGCAGGTCCACTCATCCAGAACATAGATGTTGCCCTGCCCATCCGATGCGATCGCCGAAGGCGAAAAGAATGACGCGCCGCTCGCCGCGATGCCGTCGTTGTAAGAGGGATCTCCGTAATTGGGCGGAATGCCGGTTCCGGCCACGTGACTGATTGTTCCATTGGAGAGATTGATTCTTCGCACCCAGTTTTCGTTCGGGTTGCGGTCAAGGATGACGATATTCCCATTCTGGTCGAAGCTCATGCTGGCGACATTGATGCCGGCACTCAACGCCGGCCCTCCGTCTCCCGAACCATCCGCGGCGCCGCTTGCTCCGGCGATGGTGTGGATGACTCCCGTGGGATCGATTCTGCGAACTCTTCCCGTCGTATAAAAGTCGCTGTCGGAGACGTAGAGGTTTCCCGATGCATCAAGCAGCAGACGGCTCGGGCCCACCAGTTGTGCCTGGGTCGCAGGCACTCCATCGGCGTTCGTGGCCCCGCCCCCGGCAATGGTGGTGATGAATCCGGGATAGATTGCGATGGCGGGAGCAGGCGTTGAAGACGCCGCAACTCCGGTTCCGCTGAGCGCGAAGGTCACCGTGCGGGGCGAAGCGGTTGCAACCCACCACACGATCTCGACGGTGGCTGCGCGTGCCCCCGTCGCCTTGGGGTGGAACCAGACCGTAATCCCGCAGACCGCGCCCGCTCCCAGGCTGGCAGGGCAGTCACTGCTCACGCGGAAATGGGCCGGATCGGTCCCCGTCGTGGTAACGGAATTGATCTGGACCGGCTGCAATCCCGCATTCGTGAGCGTGACCTGGTTGGCCGCGCTGCTCGCGTTCACCGCCTGGTTGTTGAACGCGAGGCTGCTCTGGCTGATGACAAGCTGCCGGATTGCAAAACCTTTCAAGGCCACAGTGACAGCAGCCCCCGCGTTGCTTTCAATGTTGAGGGTAGCGGTTCGCACTCCGGCCGCTTTCGGATTGAACTGGACATATAGGCTGCACGAATTCCCCGGCGCGATCGAGAAGCTTGATCCGCAGCCCCAGCTAACGGAGAAATCGCCCGCGTTTGTTCCGCTGATGGCAAGGGCGCCGACGTTCAGATTGACCGTCCCCACGTTGGAAAGGTACATAGTCTGGCTCGAACTGCTGCCCACAACGGTGTCGGCAAACACCATGGAAGCTTCGCTCAGAAAGACCACCGGGACCGATGCCGTCCCGGTTCCAGCGAGGTTGACGGAGGCGGGTGAACCGGGCGCGTTGGAAGCGATCGACAGATTTGCCGTCAATGCCCCTGTTGCTTTTGGCGTCAGCGACACGTAGACCGTGCATTGATTCCCGGGCAGAATCTCTCGCGGCGTGCCGCAGGTATCCGCTTCGGTGAACGAACTCGCATCGGTGCCGGCGAACGCAATCTGCACAGTTACGAGTCCTGTGCCGGAATTCGTGAGCACCACCGCCTGCGGATCGGAAGAAAAGCCCGTCCCGACGGAAGAAAACGCCAGTTTCTTCGTGCTCACCTGGAGAGACGGTTTGCCCTCGAGATATCCCCACCATTGGGCCATCTGATACACGTCAGGCGAGCCCAGTCCGGTCGTTTCATCGAATCCGGTCGTTGCGGAATAGCCGATGGTTCCACCGCTCGGACAATCGGGCGTCTTTGCCTCGCATGGAACCTTGTTGTTTCCTGTGGTGATATCCTGAAACACCGGCCCGCTGCTCTGCGAGAGGTTGTAGAGCATGGGATTGGCGTTGCCCAGACCCGGAGCCGAAGCCAGCCCATTCGCGACGAGGTATTGGTTGATCAGCGCAAGCAATCCCGCCCAGGAGGGCGTACCGGCGGACGTACCCACGGCGTATTCCGTGCTTCCTTCCGACACAATCGTGTAAGGCTCGTTTACGCCGCCGGCGCTCAGTGCCACATCCGGAAGATAGCGGAAGTTGTCAGTCCCCACGCCCGGAACAGCCTGCCACGATGGCTTCGAAAATTCAATGCTCTCGCCACCGCCGGTTGCGGCCAGATGACCGTCCTGCGATGTGTCATTCCAGGCTGTTTCGGCAACGTACTGCGTGGCGTTGCTGAATCCATACGTGAACTCGGTGCCGCCGACCGCAGTCACTTCGGGAGAACTCGCGGGAAAACTGACCGCCAGTCCCTGGGTCGCCACGGTCGCCGATTTCTGATCGCATCCTGCCGCGCCCGTATCGCCGGATGCCGCCAACACGGTGATTCCCTCTGCGTTCGCCGTCTGGATCTGCTGTTCGTAGGACTTCATGCTGGCGGCGCCTTCAAGAGGCTCGCAGGATGCGAAGCTGACGCTGATAATCTGGCCGCGCTTGTTATCGATCGCATCCGTCATCGCCGAGAATGCGCTCTTCGCATAGTCGTAGATCAACCGGGAGCCGGGCGCCACGGCTGATGCCCACTCGAGATCGAGATCCGCTTCGAATTCGGAATCATTGGAGGATGAATTCCGGATTCCCGGATCGGCTCCCGTCAGTACTAACTGCGGGGAGTTCCCGGGCAGCCCGAACTCGCTCTGGAAAGAGGCGATATCCGAGAGCTGGATATCGGATTGTCCGACAATCACAATCGTCACGCCGGAACCCGTGTACTCTTCCGCGGAGAGTGGCGCAATATCGTAGACCTCGCCCATCAGCGAAGGCGTAAGAGCATTGACGGATTCGTCGGCGGCCACCCTCCGCCGAACTGCCGGCTGTTCCTCGAAATCGTCCAGCCCCAGAATGCCGGCCACCACTGGCGCCAGCGCCATGGGGATCGATGGCGCGGAAGTGTTGGCAAAATGCTTCTCGCCGTGCCACGCCAACGCGTGAATGCTGGTGTGGAACGCGTCGTGAAACTGGCTCGCCGAGCCGCTGAAAGAGACGAACGTATGCGTTCGGCTCGTTGTGATGTCGGTAAAGCCAAGCCGTGCCAGCCACGATGTCACCGCGCCGATGTCCCCGCGGCTCAGGCCGAAGCGGTCAGCGTACTCCTCGGGTGAAAGCCACTTGTGATAGAGCGGCGAGTTTCGATCCTGCTGCTCTTCGAGAAGCTGTTCAAGTTGCCTTCCCTGCCCCGCCGAAGGCCGAAACATCAACTGCACGTGTGTGAGCCTGAATTCTGGCTCGACTGCGCCCAGGTCGGTGCTCTCGCTTACCCGGGGAGAGACATTTCCTTCCAGCCTCGCCGTCTCTCCATCGGCAATCGGCTGGGAAACGCGATCCGCCGGACCCGGCGTCGTTTGCGCATGGGAAACCGGGCAGCCATAAGGGAGCGCCACAAGAGCAGCGGCCAGAACGGCCCGGCGAAAGCGGGCTCGCGCCGGCGAAAGCCTTGAAGTTTTGAATCGGGCGAATGGGCAATCGGCAATGGGAGTCATCATTGTACGCAACACGCCTGGCTATACCCTCATAAGTCGTAGTTATCGGAATTGGATTTATCTTGTGGACTGTTGTGGTTCCGATCTGTTCGCTGTTTGGGTAACCCGTTTCATCGATTGATTGTCAGACTGCATGGTGCGATGCCATAACATGGCAAGAAGACTATTGGATAGAAATGATGGATGTGGCTACAGCGCTGTCTGCGTAACCGGTTTTCTCAGCCACGGCCTTCACCGTCATGCTCTCCGAGGTCTTGAATGGGCTGGTGTATCTTGTTGAAGCAGAAGAGGGTGTGGAGCCGTCAGTCGTGTAATAAATTGTGGCTCCGCTCGTCGTGTCTGTAATGGTCACCGTCTGGGTACCTTCGTACGTACCGGTCTTCGGCCGGATCGACGGCTCTGCAACGGTTCCCAACGGTCTTACGATGACCGTGCGGAGGACTTTCGGAGCTGCGGCGAATGCCCCGCTTCCGGACTGATCCGCTGCAACGACAACCGTGCCGGCATCCGTGAAAGTCAGTATCTCGCCGTAACGGCCGCTAACACTGCCGGGACCGCTTGCGACGCTGAAACTGACGGGCAAACCAGAGCTGGCGGTGGCCCTGAGCGTGACGGGCTTTGCGCCGAACGTGACCGGAGATGCCGGTTGGACAAACGTAATTGCCTGCGCTCGCTCGATTGTCTCGATCAGCGGCAGGCTGACCGATGCTGAGTAGGCAGCGTTGCCCGCATACTGGGCCGTGATCGAGTGCTTGCCCAAGTCAGGCCACGAAGCCGGGAAGCTGGCTTGTCCCGAGTTGTTCAGCGCTGCCGTGCCCGCCGGTTTCCCATCCACAAAAAAGCTCACTCTTCCATACGGGTAAAGGTTCAGAACGTTCGGGACGGAGATACTTGCCGTAAACGTGACCGTGCCGCGCGCCGGGCCGGGGTTTGCGTTCGAGCGGAGGACGGCGGCGGTATGTGCCGGCGCCGCGGAACCGGAGAGATTCAGCCTGGCAACCCAGGCAGTCCCATTCAGGTTCGGCGTCTCGTTCTTTGTCTGGAACGCCCCACGTTCGACGGGAAAATCCGTGGATGATGAACCGCCGGCCACAAAGACGTTTCGGCCCGGGGTCAGCGCCAGGGAATTTCCGATATCGCTTCCCGATCCGCCCATCAATGTCGAGAAGTCAAGCGTGGCGCCGGTCGCGTCCAGCACGCTGATGAAGGAAGTGCTCAGGAGCGGGCCTTGCGATTTGTTGGCACGCTGGAAACCATCGTAGGTTGGAAAGTCAGGAGATGACGTAGTTCCGGCCACATATGCGTTTCCTGAAGAGTCTACGGCTATGGAATTGACCTGGTCACCCGAACAGGCTCCGCTCGAGTTACATGACCCCGAACCGCCAAGGTATGTCGAATAGTGAATCCCGGAGCCGAGCGGGTCGTATTCGGTAACAAACGCGTTGGATGCCGAGCTTCCGGAGGAGTTCTTTTGCTGATAAGCCCTGGAAGAGACCGGGAAGTCCGTCGAGGAGGTCTGGCCTGCCACATAGATGGCGCCCGAAGGACCCAGGGCGATCGAAGAGGCAGAGTCACCGTAACACCCGACCAGAGTCTGCAGGCAGGCGTTGAGCGGGTCATTGCAGTCGGACGAAACCTGGCACGATCCCGAACCGCCCAGATAGGAAGAAAATACCAATTCTGAACCGTCCGGAGAGAAGATGGACGTGTAGCCGGAGGTCGTACCGTAGCCATTATCGTCACCCGGGATGCAATAGTAGGGATAGGGTCCCTCGGATTCGAGGCAATAACTGAAGTTCGCCGTGTTATTCGGGTTCGCCGATCCATTGGTGATTGGGAAATCGGTCGATGCCGCGGATCCCGCTACATACGCATTACCCGACGCGTCTACGGCGACCGCATTCGCCTGATCTCCAACGCAAGTTACCGTCTGATACACCTGATCGGTGGTGCACACTCCGCTCCCGCCCAGGTATGTGGAATAGATAAGCGATGTTCCCTGCGCATTGAGCTTGCTGACAAATCCGCTCCAGACGGCGTTTGCGAGCGCCTTGTTCCTGGGCTCGAACGCCCCGCCGGTGACCGGGAAATCGGGCGAGTAGGTGAATCCCGTAACATAGGTGTTTCCCGCGGAATCGAGACTGATTGCGCTCACCCCATCGCCCTGGATATAACCGTACGCGTCCGTATTCCCGGAACCGCCGAGGTAGGTAGAGTAAACAAGCGCAGACCCCTGAGGATTGAGTTCGGCCACAAACCCGTTGTATGTCTTGTTTCCGACGCCCTTGTTCTGTTGCTGAAAGGCGCCGCTGGTGATCGGAAAATCGGAAGAGAACGTCAGACCCGCCACATAAGCATCTCCGGATGAATCGATCGCGATTGCGCTCGCCAGATCGCCCCCGCTCCCCCCAAGGTAGGTCGAGTAGACCAGGCCGGTTCCTTCGGAGTCCAGCTTGCTGACGAACGCGGTGCAGGAGCCCGAAGACTTCAGCTTCTTCTGGTAGGCACTCGTTGTCGTCGGAAAGTCGGCAGAGCAGGTTTCGCCCGCCACAAAGGCACGGCCGGCAGAATTTACGGCCACGGCATTCGCTACATCCGACGTCGATCCTCCCAGATAAGTCGAGTACGCCAGGACCGGATCGATGATGAGGGGCCGATTCCTGTCGTACGCTCCGATCCTGAATTGCACCGTCCCGCGACCAGCAAGCAAAAACGAACCCTGAACAGGCGTGCGGCCGCCGTTTGATTCCTGATAGATGGCCGGCTTGCGGATTGCGATTTCGCCATGGCCCGCGACAATCCTGAGGTCGCCCTCGGGAGTAAGTCGCAGCGCCGCCACTCCGGCGAGGCGCAGCTTGATGCGTCCCGGGTCGGCGTGCGGAGTTACAACGAAATCGTACTCGAGTTGCCGGTGATCGCCGTGATAAACAAGGTCAATCCCATCGTAGACTCCCGTGTAACGCACGCTCCCGTAAGTGGGCACATTCCTGCGCCACTTCGCGGAGTCGTTGCCGATGAAGTAGTTGGCTACGGCGGGTAACCGGTTTTCCCCTGAGGGCTGCCCGGCGAACCGCGCGCCTTCCAGTTCCAGACGCATTACATCGCCGGTCCATTGCGTATGAGACATCCTGAGCGAACCGGCGATGTTGTTTGTCCGCGTTCCGCCTTGTTCTCCGCCCACCCTGTCCGCGTTCCCGTTTGCGTCCGGCTTTGTAAACGCCAGCACGGCGCCGGTTCTGGTGAAAAACATTCCATAACCGGGGCCATGTGCCACAAATCTTACCCGGGGATCGCTCTGCCCGAGGTTTTCCTCAAAGCTCAGGGTAACTTGGCCGAAGGCCTTCGCGGTCTGAGCCGTGCTGAATCCATGCGGGTGGTCTGTCAAAACAGGTGGGCCTGCCTGAGCAGGAATGACGGAACCCACAAGAAGACTCAGAACGGCAGAGAAGACTCTTCGTTGCACAATTACCTCCCGAGATTTGGAAAACAGTGAAAGACGCGTAGACTCAGCCTGTTAATTCGTTTGAGAGCGAAGCCAGCTACAGGGCATTGCTATCTCTGGCCGGACTATGATCCGCAGGCGGCGAGTCGTAGCAATTATGGATGAGTTCTGAAGAGCGGCCGATTTTATCCCTGAACTTCCGGTACCCGGATCCTCCGGATCCGTTTCCCTTTGCATTTGCCATGGCCCTTTGCTCCGTCGCCCGGACACACTCCGGCGGCTATCTCCAGCTCATTGACGATCAGGGCAGGCCCCGACCGTCTTTCCCCGGGATGTGCAGGCTGATTTGAGATCTTCCGCCAATCAAGAGCTTGCGTCTTGCACGCAGCACCCCGCCTGCCGGCGGTGGTCGTCCGCTCCGTTTCGACCTTTCGATTCGCGGTTCGGAATGAATCTTGCCACCCGTATCGGGAAAGGTTGAATACCACGAATGGGGAATGGAGCCGAAGGCACAGTTTCCTATTCTCCTGTGCCCGCAGGGATCAGAGTGTCCGCCGGAGCACGCAAGGCCGCCATCCATGCGGGCTGTTCCCGAACCAATCGATGTATAGTGGGCGATGTGCGCAGTTGCGAGGGGGAGTCGATGATTGGATTGGTCAATTACGCCAAGGATCCGGGCTCGGTTGAGCTTCGTGAGATTCCCGTCCCGCAAATCGGCGAGGAAGATGTCCTGTTGAAAGTTGAAGCGGTCGGTGTTTGCGGAAGCGATCTGCACCAGTATCACGGCACCAACGGCTGGCGCGTGAATTATCCCGTGGTTCTGGGCCACGAATTCGCCGGCGTAGTGGAAAGACTGGGCGGTCGCGTCTATGGATTCAAGGAGGGAGACCGCGTGGTGAGCGAAACCGCAGCGGTGCTCCCGCGCGACTCGGCTCTGATTCGCCGGGGTCTCTACAACCTCGATCCGGGGAGGCTCGGATTCGGCTACGGGGTCGACGGCGCCATGGCTTCGTTTGTAAAGGTGCCGGCCCGTTGTCTTCATCATGTGCCATCGGCGTTGGCCGTTGAAAAAGCCGCGCTGACTGAGCCCTGCTGCGTGGCCTACAACGCCGTTTGCGTCAATTCGCACATACGCCCCGGCCAGAGCGTTGCAGTAATCGGGCCGGGGCCCATCGGACTGCTGTGTGCAGCCATGGCGAAGCTTGCGGGAGCCGGGCATCTTGTCGTGATCGGCGTCCCGGCCGATGCGAAGCGCCTCGACGTCGCCGAACAGATGGGCGCCGACACGGTGCTCGGCGCGCACGGGGAAGATGTGCCCGCGTGGGTAAAAGGCTTCGGCGATGGATACGGCATGGACCTGGTGATCGACGCTGCGGGAGTTTCCGCGTCTCTCAAACTCGCCCTCGAGATCGTGCGTCCCGCGGGACAAATCACCAAGGTGGGCTGGGGTCCGCAACCGCTCGGCTTCTCGCTCGATCCTCTCGTCCAAAAAGCCGTGACTCTCCAGGGCAGTTTCTCGCACAACTGGCCGGTCTGGGAAGAAGTGCTTTCACTTCTGGCTGCCGGCAGAATCGATCTTGCGCCAATGCTCAACCAGGTGGCGCCGCTGGCCGAATGGCAAGATTCCTTTGAAGCCATGCATTCGGGAAAAATCGTGAAGGGTGTTCTGAAGCCATGACTCCTCCAGTGGCTGCGGCCGGCGCGCGCCTGAAGAACAAGGTCATTCTCGTCACCGGATCGGCGACCGGCATCGGCGAAGGAATGGCGCGCCGATTTGTCTCCGAAGGCGCGCGAGTGATGTTTCACGACCGGCAGAAAGATGCGATCGCGGCTCACGTTTCGGAACTGGGAGCAGACTCATCGTACTTGACCGGCGATCTGGAGGACCCGGAGGTTCCTGCCAGGATTATCGAGCAGACCATGGCTCATTTCGGGCGGCTTGATGCGCTCGTCAACAATGCGGCTGTAATGACGCGCGGAAGGATCGAGGATACCGATGAGGAAGCATTTGACCGGACCGTTGCCATCAATCTGAAAGCGCCCTTCTTCCTGATCCGTCGCGCGCTTCCGCATTTCCGGAAGCAGGGCGATGGCCGGATATTGAACATCGGCTCGGTGAACGCCTATTGCGGCGAGAATTCCATGTGTATCTATTCCGTCAGCAAGGGCGCGCTGATGACGCTTACGCGAAATCTGGCGGACGCACATGCGGCCGAGGGCATCCGGGTGAATCAAATCAACGTCGGCTGGACGCTCACGCCGAACGAGCGCTTGTTGAAGGGGAAGGAAGGATTGCCGGAGGACTGGCCGTCGCGGCTTCCCGTGGCATTCGCGCCCGCGGGCCGCCTTCTCTCACCGGACGAGATCGCGGCGGCCGCGGTCTACTTTCTTTCCGATGAAGCGCGACTCGTGAACGGCGCCGTTCTGGATCTCGAGCAATATCCGATGATCGGGCGCAATCCAGCCAAGGAAATCCGATCGTGAAGCCGAGGCTCGCCGCATTCCCGAAATGCTTCATGGATCAACTGTGCGTCGATCGAACCATGACGGTCCTGGACTGGATCGAACTTGCCTCTTCGCTCGGTGTCGAAGGGTTGGAGTTCTATTCCGGCTTTCTGCGTGACGATCCGGCGTTTCTCCAAGAGGTGAAGATTACGCTCGATAGCCATGAACTGGCGATGCCCATGCTGTGCTGCTCGCCCGACTTCACTCAACCCGATCCGGTTCTCCTGCAAGCAGAAGTTGAACGCGAAAAGCGAATGATCGAGGTTACCGCATTCTTCGGCGGCCGCTATTGCCGCGTCCTCTCCGGCCAGCGCCGGCCCGGGCTCGACCGGAAAGACGGAGTCGCGCAGGTGGTCCGCGTGCTCAAAGAACTGCTCACCTTCGCCGAGCAACACGGGATCGTGCTGACGATGGAAAACCACTACAAGGACAACTATTGGGAGTACCCGGAGTTCGCGCAGAGGATGGATGTCTTCACCGAGATCGTCGACCAGATCGATTCGCCGTGGTTCGGTGTCAACTTCGATCCGTCCAATGCGATCCTCGCCGGAGAAGAGCCGCTGATTCTGCTCGAACGCGTAAAGGATCGCGTTGTCACGATGCATGCCAGCGACCGTTTTCTCAAGAGCGGAACCATCGAAGATCTGCGGCGCGAAGAGAACTCGGCCGGATATGCAAGCCGGCTTGCGCACGGCGTGATCGGCAAAGGCCTGAACGATTACGACGCGATCTTCAAGACCCTTCGCTCCGTCGGCTTCCATTCGTGGGTTTCCATTGAGGATGGCGTGAATGGCATGGATGAACTGCGGGAATCGGTGCGTTTTCTCAAAGCGAAGATCGATGTCCATTTCGGAGGCGCGGCGTGAATACCGTTGTCCAGATTTCGCTTGATATCACGTCCATTCCTGAAGCCATCGATACGGCGCATCTGGCCATCCGCTGTGGCGTCGACTGGCTCGAAGCCGGGACTCCTCTGATCATTGCCGAAGGGATGAACGGGGTTCGCGCGTTACGGTCGGAGTTTCCTGAAGCGCCGATCGTAGCCGACCTGAAAACCATGGACGGCGGTTGGCTCGAAGCCCAATTGATGGCCGCCGCCGGCGCCACCCACATCGTGGTCATGGAGCGCGCCCACCCTGAGACCGTAAAGATGGTCGTGCAGGCGGGAAGAGATTTCGGCGTCAAGGTTATGGGCGACAACCTGGGAGCCGCGGACAAAGTGGTGGCGGCGAAGCGGCTCGAGGAACTCGGATGTAACTACGTGATTCACCACATCGGCTACGATGAGCGCCGGGGCCTTGCGGCGGCGGGCAAACCTATCCCAAGTCCGCTCGATCAGCTACGCGAAATCGTCGCGGCGGTTGGCGTTCCGGTTCAGGCGGTGGGAGGCCTCTCGATCGAACAGGCAATCCGCACTCCCGAATATGGTGCGCCTCTTGTGGTTCTCGGTGCACCGCTGACCATCGATTCCGAGTCTTTCAAGACAGCTTCGGGAGATCTCGAGTCCACGCTGAGGCTTATCTGCGACAAAGTCCATGCCTATCGTGGCCTGGCCAATCCATGAGGGGACTTGCACATGCGTGCAGAGGGAGTCTGGAGCGGCGCGGTGCATCGGCGAGAATTCTTCCGGAACTCTCGTCAATGAGCGCTTTGCGTCGTCTTGTCAGGTGAGCCGGATTTGACTTTATACCCAGATATCTATATAAAGACATCTGAATATGGCCAGGACCGATGCCCTGCAAGGCTCACTCGATTTGCTCGTGCTCAAAATCCTGTCGCGGCGCCCGCGGCTTCACGGGTACGCGATCATGGCTGCCATCGCCGGCGCATCCGGCGAAGTGCTGCGCGCCGAGGAAGGTTCGCTCTACCCGGCGCTCTATCGGATGGAGGAAGCGGGCTGGATTCGCGCCGAGTGGATCAGGAAAGAATCCGGTCGCCGGACCCGGATCTACGAGTTGACCGCCGCGGGCAAAAAGCAACTGGGCGTGGAAGAGTCGCGCTGGCAGGCCGTCAGCCTGGCAATCAATCGCGTTCTCCGGGAGGCATGACATGTCGTTGTGGTCGCGCATCTCGAATGCCGTGTTCGGCGAGCGCCTGAATCGCGAGATCGACGAAGAGTTGCAGTCCCACATTGAAGAAGCCATTGCCTCGGGACGCGATCCCGGAGATGCGCGCCGTGCATTCGGCTCCGCGCTGCGTGCCCGCGAGGCGAGCCACGGGATTCGTGCTGCCGGATGGCTTGAGTCGCTTCTCGCCGATGCAAGTTTCGGCTGGCGGCAACTCTGCCGCAACAAAGTCACGTCCGCGGCCGCTGTGCTTTCTCTTGCTCTCGGCATCGGCTCCTGCGTCGCCGCCTTCCGTCTTATTGACGCCCTGCTCTGGCGACCGCTGCCCATTTCCGGCGCCAGCAGGCTCTACATCCTCTCCCGCAAGATGATCGGCTTCGAAGGCAAGCTTGTCGAGGACAACCACTGGGCCACGCCGGACTTCAACCTCATGCGCGATGCCGTCCGCATTGACCTGAAGGACCGGGCCGACCTGATCGCCATCAGCGACGCCGACCGCACCGACATCACCTGGTCCACTGACGACGACATGGAGAAGGCCCACGTCGCGTATGTCTCCGGCAACATGTTCCTGCTTTTCGGCCTTCAGCCCGCGCTTGGCCGCCTGCTCGCTCCAGCCGATGACCGCGCTTTCGGCGCCAGTCCCTGCGCGGTCCTCTCCTGGGACTACTGGAATCACCGCTTCGGCCGCGATCCAAAAGTCCTCGGCCGCCCGCTCCACATCGGCGACCAGACCTTCGAAATTATCGGCGTGGGTCCTCGCGATTTCACCGGAACCGAAAAGGGAACCGTCACCGACATCTTTCTGCCTCTCACCATGAATAGCTGGGCGACTCAGGACAGGATCGACTGGCACCATACATTCCTGATGCTGAAACCCGGCGTAAACCCGGCTGCCGCATTCGAGCCGGGCATCGACCTCGAACAACTGCGGCAGCATCTCTCCGCCGTCAACCGCGCCTTCGGCGTCCAATGTTCCACATGCTTCCGCGGCCCAACCCAGGCGGACATCGACCGCTACCTCAATCAGACGCTTGTCTTTTCTCCCGCCGGCGCCGGCATCTCCGATCTCCAAAAGGAATATCGCCGATCCCTCGGCATCCTCGGTCTCCTGGCCGCTCTGGTCCTGCTCATCGCCTGCGTCAACGTCGCCAACCTGATGACCGCCCAGGCCGCCGCTCGCGTCCACGAGATGGCTCTCCGCATTTCCATCGGCGCCGGCCGTCGTCGCCTCGTCCAGCTCATCCTGTGCCAGAGCGCGCTGCTCGCCCTGCTGGCTTCTATCCTTGGGGCATTCTTTACGGCGTGGTCGGCGCCCTTTGTGCTCAGCCTCATCAATCCGCCCGACAACCCGGCGCGCCTTGCCCTTCCCGCCGACTGGCGTGTGCTGGGCTTCGGCCTCGGGCTCATCCTGCTTGTCGTTCTTTTACTGGGTTTGCTCCCAGCACTCCGCGCCTCGGCCGTCAGGCCCGTCGCCGCCCTCAAAGGCGGTGAAGATCCGCACTCGCCGCGCCGTCTCATGCGCGGAGCCATCGCTCTCCAGGTCGCTTTCTGTTTCCTCGTCCTCTTTCTGTCTTCGCTCTTCGTCGCATCCTTCCGGCGCCTGCAGAACCGCCCGCTCGGTTTCTCCACGGACCGTCTGCTCCTGCTCGAAATTGTTGCCGGCAAAGGCCAGCTCCCCGTCGTCTGGAATCAGACTGCAGAGGCGCTCCGTGCCGTCCCCGGCGTTGACTCGGTCGCCATCTCAGGCTGGCCCCTTCTCAAAGGCATCATGATCAACAGCGACATCTCCATCCACGGCGCGCCTCCTGTCTCCGCCTTTTTCCTCAATGTTTCCCCAGGCTGGTTCTCCACCATGAAGATCCCTCTCGTCTCCGGCCGTGACTTTCGCCCGGAAGATACCTCGCTGGGAACCGCGATCGTCAACGAAACCTTCGCCAGGACATTTTTCCCTGGCCAGTACCCTATCGGCCGCACCTTTAAACGCGGCGCCAATCAATCTCCCTACAAGGTCGTGGGCGTCACTCGTGACGTCCCTTACCACAACCTGCGCGAGCCCAGCCGCGCCATCTTCTACATCCCCTTCGCCGAAATCGACGACGAATCCGCTTCTGGCGCCGTCACCTTCGCCACCTTCGTCGTTCACACTGGCGCGCAGAATCCTCTTTCCCTCGCCAACACGCTTCGCCAACTCGTCGCCGAGCGCCACAACGGCCTTCGCGTCTCGAACATCACTACCGAGCTCGAGCTGGTCCGCGACCAGACCATTCGCGAGCGCCTGCTCGCCATGCTCGCCGCCTTCTTTGCCGCGGTCGCGCTGCTCCTCGCCGGAATCGGACTCTACGCTGTCCTCAACTACTCTGTGCTGCAGCGCCGCCGCGAGATCGGTATCCGCATGGCCATTGGCTCGACTCGTGCCGGCATCGTGCGCATTGTGGCTCTCGATGCCTTCCTCATGACCGTGCTCGGAGGGTGCGCGGGCGTCGCGCTCGGCTTCGGCGCGACGCGCTATGTCGAGTCGCTTTTCTACCAGGTCAAAGCAACCGACGCGGATATGATCGCTTTGCCAACGTGTGCCATTCTGCTCACCGCGCTCGCTGCCACACTCCCCGCCGTGCTTCGCGCGCTCCGTACCGACCCCACCGAGATCCTGCGCGCGGAATGAGTCCCCGCTGTCCTCTTGTTCTGCTCACAAGCTACCGATGTCTTTGCCGGCTCGCTTTTTGGGAGGCATGTTGACTGGCGGGCAGCCCGGTCAGCGACTCTTGCTGTTCCAAGGGACCAAGAAAAGTACCGGAGCGGTCTTCGCCCATCCAGAACAACTGGCCGCCGCTTGCCTGGTAGATGACTGCGTTGAAATCAAACAGCGAATCCGGATCTGTGGGAAGGGTGATCACCAGCGGATTCGGCGCCGCGTTGTTCGAGGACATCGTATATCGCCCTGCATGGTTCGGGTCAGCGAGCGGAGTGCCTGAGAATCCGACCCCTGAGTATATAGCGGCGTTGCCCGAGGGCGCCTGCAGCGTGGTGAACGGATCGCTGAGCAGTCCGATTCCGGATAATTTTCCGCCAGTAACCGATCCCTGCCCGACAAAATCAAACTCCCAGCCATTGGCGTTATTGTTCAGTTCGTTGTAATCCTGCGCTCCAAAAGCATAGCTGCCCGTAAAGTCGGCGGTTGCGGTGTCGGTTTGCGGAATGAGGACTCCCGAGCCGGCGCTGCCGATAAATTGATCCATGCTGGCGACAAGAGCCCCTCCCAATCCGCCGGCCGTATTATTTGGATCGTTGAGGTTGAGATCTGGATCGGTCAGGTAGATTCCGAGAGGGCAAGGCTCGTCATCCAATTCCGAGAGGGTCAGGCTCCCATATCCATTGCTGGCAATGGAATAAGTACCTGAGATCGTGAAGTCGCTGTTGATATTTCCGCCTGCAGTGTCGTAATCGACGACGCCTTGGAACGTAGGTCCGGCCGGAACCGTGGTGATCATACCCGTCAAAGCATACCCAGACCCGTCCGGGTTGCCTTCGACGGCAAGCACCGAGCTCCCGAGGGATGCAGCGCTGAACGAGCCGGCGCCCTGGCCGAATGCAGACCCGACTCCCGCGTCTGTAGCGTCCACATCGATGATCCGCATCGCTTCGGCGCCGACGAGGTAATAGTTGATCGCAATTGCGCTGCCGCCTAAGCCGGTGCCGGTGATTGAGCCTCGCCCAAAGCCATCGGGAGCTGAGATCGTCCCGCTGAAATCATTTGCCAGCTCCGGAGCGTCATCGGCATCCTGCTCGTCGTAAATGCCATTCTCCATCTTGCTTCCGCTGATGGAGAACACTCCTCCGTAAACGACAGGGAACTGGTCAGGGTCTTCTCCCGAGAGGGTGAAGGCATAACCCCCGCTCAGCGTGCTGGGCAGGGTTTGGAGGTCCATGCTTCCGCTTGAGGTTGCTGTTTCGTCGAATTGAAGAATCAACGCGTGGTTGACGTTGACAAACTGAACACCGAGAACCTCGGTCCCGCTACTGCCCAGCTTTGCGTTGTTCGTGATCAGGGTGAGTGTTCCCTGGCCGGTTGTTGAGTTGACCGAAAGCGACCCGCCGGTGATGGTGTCGCCGGAGGGCTGAGGCGACGTGAGCCCCGATGCATCGTTGTAGTCCTGTTCGCCGGCCAAAACATCGCCATTCGCGTCGATGGCCACCGAACCGGCGAGGGCGTAGTAGTGGGGGCCCTTGTTCGCGGCTTCCAGCCCGCTCAGGTAAAACGAGAACTTTGTCGAATTGGCCACTACGGCAGTGTTGGTCAAACTGAAGCTCGCCGGCGAAGACGCGTCCGCCGCCGAGGCGCTCACCGTATATGTGCCCGCGGTCGCATTGGCAGTGAATATGGCCGAAGTGGCCACGCCATCGGCGTCGGTTGTTGCTGTGTTCACCCCTCCCGCGAAGGTTCCGCTTGCTCCCGACGACGGCGCCGTAAAGGTGACCAGCACGCCGCTCACCGGCGATCCGGCTTCTGACACGGTCGCGACCAGCGGGGCGGCAAATGCCGTGTTGACCGTTGCGTTTTGTGGAGTCCCGCTGGTTGCGGCGATGGATTCGACTTGCGCTGCTTCCACCGTGAGAGTGACTGAACCGCTCACCGAGCCTGCCTGTGCGGTTATGGTTGCCGATCCCTGGGCCAGGCCGAAGGCCGTTCCGTCGTCGCCGTCGTCGTTGTCCACCGTGGCAACGGATGTGTTGGACGAACTCCAAATCACCGAGGCAAGCTGCTCCGTGCTGTTATCGCTGAACGTGCCGGTAGCGATCAATTGCTGAGTGGCGCCAGCGACAACGGAGGGATTTGCCGGCGTTACGGCAATCGAAACCAACCCGGGTGGGGTGAGCGTCGCCGGCGTGTAGATTTCCGCGCTGGCCAGGGCGGAAAGGACGTTGGCAGCAAGATCGTAGGTTTCTCCGGCTGCCAGCAGCACGGTTCCGTTGTTAAGCAGCGTTGCGGTGTGGTAGAAGCGCGCCGTGTTCAGGCTGCCGGCCTCGGTGAATGTTGCGGCGACGGGATCGTAGATTTCCGCGCCGGCCAAAACATCTTCGACGGCGAGGCTGCTCTTGCCGCCCGCCATCAGCACGGTTCCGTTGTTCAGAAGCGTGGCCGTGTGAGACTCGCGCGGGAAAGTCATGATGTTCGTGATCGTGAAGGTCCCGGTCTGGGGGTCGTACAACTCCGCGCT
>JASHQQ010000216.1 GCA_030039035.1 Acidobacteriaceae bacterium
GTTGTTCGGTCCCTTGCGGAAGGTGCGGCCGATGGGATGGATGGGCGGCAGATAAACGACATTGAAGCCCATTTCGGCGATGTACGGCAGGCGCGCTTCACAATCGGCAAAAGTGCCGTGCCGGCCCGAATCGGCTGCTGCGGAGCGGGGAAACATCTCGTACCAGGCGCTGAAGCGCGCGCGGACCGGATCGACCACGAGCGTGTATTCGCGATCGGACTCAGTGGCGAAGCGTTTGTCAGGATAGCGGCGGACGATTTCGTGCAGCATGGGGTCGGTGGCGTGCGTGCGCAGGTCCTTGGGTTCTGCGCCCTGCGAACCAGGACCTGTCCGCGGGGACCCCGGTTCCTTGCCTGCGCGCAGAACAGCGGCGCGGTCGCGCAGCCAGGTCGAGTCGGCGCCCGTGGCGCGGGCTGCGGCCTCATCAATAAGTGCGGCGCCGATCAGATAGTCGACCGGCGTATCGCTTTCCGCCTTGATGCGCTTGAGCAGGGCCAGTCGCCAGGTCTCGAAGTGGTCGACCCAGCCCTGGACTTTGAATCCGTAGCGGCCGATTTCGGCGACGTGAAAGGCTGCGGTCCAGCGGTCGTTGACGACCGTCGTCATGGGGATTTCTGTCCACTGGCCGGAGCCTTCGCGGTGAACCAGAACCGAGCAGGCGATGGAATCGTGGCCGTCGGTGAAGATGTCGGCTTCGACGCGGACCAGGTCGCCGGTCGTGCGTTTGGCGGGAAAGCGGCCGGCATCGACCGAGGGCGTGACGGCTTCAATGACGACGCGGTTGCGGCCTTCTTTGGGCAGAGAACTCATAGCGGATTCAGTGTAAGCGAACGCGGTCGCCCACCAATTCCCCGCCGTGGCGCCATAGCGGACGGAAAAGGTGAGGCAACCGCGGGGTGAGTGACCCGGAAGGCTAGCGGGTCAGCGGATAAGCGAGTCAGAAAATCAGCAAGTTGGCAGGCTCGCAAGTTAGCGGGTCAGCGGGTTAGCAAGTTAGCAAGTAGCGGGCCAGCGAGTCAGCGGCTTTTGGTGAGCTGCTTGTAAAGCTCGATCGTCTGCTGCGCAATCGCCGTCCAACTAAAGATTTTCTCCACCCGCCGTCGCCCGGCGTCGCCGAACTCGCGGCATCTTTCGGGGTCGTGGAGAAGGATGTCGATGCGCGAGGCGAGATCGCGCGCGAACTCGTCCGGGTCGGTGGGAAATCCGGAGACGGGATCGCCGGTAAAAGGTACGAGAAAGCCGGTTTCGCCCTCGACGACCACCTCCTTGATGCCGCCGGTGGAGCTGGCCACAACCGGCGCGCGGCAGGCCATGGCTTCGAGGTTGATGATGCCGAAAGGCTCATAGACCGAGGGGCAGCAGAAGACGCGGCAGTTGGAATAGAGCTGGATTTTCTCCTCCATGCTGACCATCTTTTCGATCCATACAATACGCGGATGGCGCTTGCGCGCTGCGTCGACCTTGCCGCGCATCTCCGCGGCGATTTCCGGAGTGTCGGGCGCGCCGGCGCAGAGCACGACCTGCGTTTCGGGCGGCAGGTACCGGATGGCATCGACGAGATGCGTTACGCCTTTCTGCCGCGTGATGCGGCCCACGAAGAGAACATAGGGAACCGCGGGATCGACGCCGTGCTCGACCAGCGCGGTGGTTTGCGCGGTCTTTTTGTATTCGTCCAGATCGATGCCGTTGTAGATGACGTGGATGCGCTCGGGGTCAATGTCGGCGTAGGCGCGGAGGATGTCGTCGCGGGCGCCCTGCGAAACAGCGACGATGGCGTCGGCGTCGTGAATGGCGGTGTTTTCCATCCACGAGCTCATGGCGTAGCCGCTGCCGAGCTGCTCGGCTTTCCAGGCGCGCAGCGGTTCCAGCGAATGGGTGGTCATGACGAAGGGCATGCCGTAGAGTTTTCTGGCGAGAAAGCCGGCCATGGCCACGTACCACGTGTGCGTGTGAACGATGTCGATGCCGCTGAGCGCCTTGATCTGCGTCAGATTCAGGCTGAGGGCCTCGAGCGCGCCCTTGAACTTGGCTTCGGTCTCATTGGCGATCTCCGGCCACGGCTCGCTGCCGCGTACATGCAGGTTGCCGTCGTCGGAATGCTGCGGGCCCCAGCAGTGCACCTCGACCTCGATGCTCTTTGCCATTTCGCGGCTGAGATATTCGACGTGGACGCCCGCGCCTCCGTAGACCAGCGGGGGAAACTCGCGCGTGAACAGACCGACTCGCAATCGCTTGTCCTCCTGAAATGGAAGTTCGCCTCCATCTTTTCAAGAGGCAGCATCCGCGCCAGTGTATTGGCTGGCAAGCGGGCGGCGCAAGTGAGCTGCAAACCCTCCCGTGCGCGGGTCCGGTCAGGGTTTTTGGTCCGCGTCTCGCCGCAAATCGCCGGCCAGAGGACATCCGTCGCAATTCGCCTTCCGGCCGCAATGGGCTTTGCCCACGGCGACGACGAGTGCGTGAAATTCGTTGTAGAGCCCGGCGTGGCTGGCCGGCGGGTCGGATGCAAAGGCGCCGCGAGTCAGTCGGGTCAGTGCGTCGTATCCTTTGCGATTGTGGCTGGGCGCGGGACTGAGAAGCCGGTGCCGCTCGGCGATGCGGCGCAGATACTCGTCCGCCACGGGCACAGCCTTGCCAAAGGCATAGAGCAGGATCGCATCGGCTGTTTCCGGCCCCACGCCCGGCAGGGCCAGC
Organism: Acidobacteriaceae bacterium; assembly: GCA_030039035.1. Lineage (GTDB taxonomy): Bacteria > Acidobacteriota > Terriglobia > Terriglobales > Acidobacteriaceae > Telmatobacter. Next base: position 2,692 of record JASHQQ010000216.1, read on the forward strand.
AGGCGGGCCCGCAATGGATCGGCGGGAGTTGCCGCCATGTTCTTGAGCGATCCGGCGAATTGGTCGTCCACGAGCGCGACAAATGCCTTGATGGCCGGCGCCTTCCGCGTGACAAATCCTGACGGCCGGATCAGCTCGCGCAGCCTTTCGACCGGAAGCGCACGAATCCCCTCGAGCGTCAATGCTCCGGCCCGCTTGAGATTATCGAGCGATCGCTCAACGGCTTTCCACGCGGTGTTTTGCGTGAGATAGGCGCCGAGAATCACCTCGAACGGTGTGTTGGCTGGCCACCAGTGCTGCGGGCCACAGGCGGTGACAAGCCATTCATGCATCGTCCGCAAACGTTGCGCCGGGCTGGGGCGTTTTATCTTCATCGGGGCAGAATCGCCGCAGTTATTAGGATAAAAGAGACAACCACGAGGATGACGCTCCTGCGCAATCGATTGAGGGTGTGGAGACGAAGATGAAAAGTCATACGGAGTATCTGGTTTTCGAGACCAAAAGACGGAGGGAGATGGTGCACATTACCGGCGACGTGGAACGGATCGTGGAGCGCAGCGGCGTGAGAGACGGGCTGTGCCTTGTGTCGCCAATGCACATCACTGCCGCAGTCTACGTGAACGACAACGAAAGCGGGTTGATTGAGGACATCGGCAAATGGCTCGAGGAACTGGCCCCGGCGCGGCCGGATTACAAGCATCACCGCACCGGCGAGGACAACGGCGACGCGCATTTGAAGTCAATGCTGCTTCACCATGAGACGATGCTTCCGGTCACGAATGGCAAGCTTGATCTGGGCACCTGGCAGCGGGTTTTCTATGCCGAATTCGACGGCCAGCGCCGCAAGCGAGTGATCGTGAAAGTCCTCGGGGTGGAGTGACGCGCGGGTCCAGGAGGCAGGGAGCAGGGAACATGGATCCGAGGGCTGACAGCGGTCAGATGCGAACTGTTCACTGTCCATTGTGAACTGCGAACTGCCTGCGATCATTCGTCGATTCTGCGCCAGCCGGAAGGCGCCTGACCTGCCTGGGCCGGCAGGGCCTGGGCGAAATCGAAACGCGTTCGCGGCATCACCACGAGATCGACGCGGCGGTTTTTGGCCCGACCCTCGGCGGTGTCGTTGCCGGCCACGGGATGAAACTCCGCGTAGCCCGCGGCCGACAGGTGATCCGGGGGAATCGCCTTCATGTCCAGGAGCATGCGCGCGATGCGCGTGGCGCGCGCCGAAGAGAGCTCCCAGTTCGAGTCGAACCCGGCGTTGTGCACGGGGACATTGTCGGTGTGACCTTCGACGCGTACGTCGTAGGGCGCGCGGTTCAGCGAGTCGGCAATCTGGCGCAGCGTCGGCAGGGTCTCGGGCCGCGGCGTGGCGGAGCCGGTGTCGAAGAAGCCGGCCTCGCGCAGGCTGATGACCAGCCCGTCGCGCCCCATCTCGATCGAAACCGTGTGCTGCGCCACCTGGATCGACAACCGCTGCTGCAGGTCGCGACGCATTTTTTCAAGGTCGTTCCTGACCTGCGCGGGGGCCAGGAGTTCCTCGGCAATGGCCGCATTCATCGCCGCCTTTCTGCCCGCTTCAGCGTTTGCGTGTGGCGCCGCTGCCGTTGCGGCTTTGCCGAACACGCCCATGGTGCGGAACGCGGTGTCGATGGCCGCGGCGACGTCGGTCTGCTTCTTCTGGTCGGCGCGCGCGAAGGCGTAGAGCACGACGAAGAGGCTGAAGAGCAGCGTGATGAAATCGGCAAAAGAGATCAGCCAGCGCTCGTGGCTGACGTGGCCCTTGTGGCGCCCGGAGCTCATGCGGCGTGCTCCTTTTTCCGGGGTTTGGCGTCGTCGATGAATCCGGAAAGCTTCAGCTCCAGCATGCGCGGATTCATTCCTTCGAGGATCGAGATCACGCCTTCCAGCATCATCTCGCGCCGCTGCTGTTCGGCGTGCAGCAGGATGCGCATCTTGCCGGCGAAGGGCAGAAAAAAGAGATTGGCCGCGCCCACGCCGTAGATGGTCGCGACGAACGCGACGGCGATGCCGCGGCCGACTTCGGAAATGTTGTCGAGATGGTGCATCACCTGGATGAGCCCCAGAACCGCGCCCAGAATGCCGATGGTGGGCGAGAATCCGCCGGCCGACTCGAAGACCGAGGGCAGGCGCTCCTCGCCCTCGGCGGTGGAGTCGAGACTCACGCGCATGATCTTGCGCAGCTCGCTCGGTTCGGTGCCGTCCACGGCCAGCATGACCGATTGCTTGAGGAAAGGATCCTTGATGCCCTGCAGGTCGGCGTCGAGCGAGACCACGCCCTGGCGGCGGGCCTTGTTGGCATAGGTGACCAGTTGGCCGATCAGGCGGTCGCTCTGTTTGCGCGGCGCGGCAAAGACGTGCGCCAGCTTGCGGAAGGCAGCAAGAACGGTGGGCAGCGGAAACTGGAGCAGAACGGCGCCGAGGGTGCCGCCAAAGACGATAAGCGCCGCGGTGGGCTGCAGGATCTGGCCCAGGTTGCCGCCTTCCATAAGCAATCCGGCGACGATGCCCGCGATCGCCAGAAATACGCCCAGGATGCTCGACTTATCCACGCGATGTCCTTCTATCGATCGTGCTTCAACGGATCTATTGGGCTTCCGGGACGGTTTCAGTCGTCCCGTTTGAGTTATCGGCATTCTCCTCGCCGGCAAGATCGAGGCTGGAGATCGAGACCACGCGCTGCAGGTCGCCGAGACGCGGCATCCGCCGGGCCACGCCCGCCAGCAGCCTGGCGCGGTAGGCCATGACGCGCTCCACCACGTCGGCGCAGCTTTCGCGCACGATCAGCTTTTCCCCGTTGATCAGGGTAAGCATCGTGTCCGGGCTGGATTCGGCGGTCTTGATCAGGTCGCTGTTGACGACCAGCGGGTTGCCGTTGAGGCGGGTCAGTTCGATCACCGGTGAGAAGCTCCTTTGGAGAAGTTATCGGCGGATAATTACCTGGACCAGTAAATGCGTGTAAATCGGACAGTAATGTCCGCAACAGGGCAAAAAGGCGAGTTAGATAAAGTTCAACTCAGGCGCGCCGAAAAACGGGCCAGATGCGGCGGTACCATTCCCTTGAGCAGCAGCCCAGGGTTCGCAGGAATGGGAGCAAGCCAAACGGAAAGTGCCGCAATTCGACGCATCCATAAGGAGTAACCCATGTCCCTGGGTGTATTAAACAACCTGAATGCAGTTTACGCAGAAAATAGCCTGAATAACACCAACAACAGCCTGACCACCATTCTTCAGCAGTTATCTTCCGGTTCCCGCATCAACTCCGGCGCGGATGACGCCGCCGGCCTCTCGCTGGTCAATGGCCTGCAAGCCAACTCGCAGGCGCTGACCCAGTCGGCAACCAACGCAACCGAAGGTGTCGGCCTGCTGCAAGTGGCCGATGGAGCTCTCTCGCAAGTGACGAACCTGCTCAACCGTGCCGTAACGCTGGCCACCGAGACATCGAACGGCACCCTGAACACCTCCCAGTCGGCCGCGGCCAACCAGGAGTATCAATCGATTCTCTCCGAGATCAACAACATCGGATCGACCACAACCTACAACCAGAACCAGGTCTTCACCGGCGCCGCGGCGGGCGTGGGCATTTACACGGGCGATTCGTCGACCAACGGCGCATCGATCGACGATCTTTTCTTTGCCAAGCTGAGTTCGGCCGATGTAGGCGACTCGGGCGGCACGGTGCAGCAGAGCAATGCCGGGGAATTCGTCGATCTGTCGAAGGACACCGCCGGCGTGCTGACCACAGCGGCAACGCAAACCGACGCTGTGACCGGCGGTCTCAAGTTCACCATCACCAATCCCGACGGCACCACCAGCACCATTACTACCACCGCGACCACCCTCAGCGGCCTGGTCAACGAGATCAACAAGGACGGTATCGCGGGCGTTACGGCCAGCTTTACCACAGCGGCAGCCGTGGGCGATTCGGCCGTGGCCGCCGGGGACACCGGCATCCTGCTGACCAACACCAACTCCAATGTCGCCATCGCCGAGGGCGGGACGGCTCTTGCCGATACGCCAACCGGCGCAACCTCGACCCTGGCGGCCAGCGCCGCGGCCACTGAGACCATTCAGTACGTAGCCGCGGCCGGAGGCGACCAGACCGCCAACCTGTCCGTGACCAACCTGTCCACGCAGGGCAACGCCGAGACGGCGCTGACCACGCTCAACGACGCGATCAGCTACGTGGCGGCGCAGGACGGCTACATCGGCGCGCAGATCAACACGCTGAACTCGGTCAGCTCGGTGATCAGCACGCAGCAGGAGAACATCGTTTCGGCCCAGAACGCGGTGCAGGCCACCGACTACGCGTCGGCGACGTCGAACCTGTCCAAGTACGAGATCCTGAGCCAGACCGGCATCTCGGCGCTGGCCCAGGCCAACAGCCTGCAGCAGGAAGTGACCAAGCTGTTGCAGTAACCCTGGTGAAGTGAACCGGCTTGCTGCCGATAACCATGGAGGGCGTCCAATCCGGCGCCCTCCATTTTGTATTCGCGCTGGACGAAGCGCCGGCAAAGATGAGAATTCGCTAACCCGCTCTCGGGACTGGCGGATCATCGGCTGCTGGTTGAAGTGGCTGCTTGCAATGAGAAGGGGATCGGGATGGGAACAGTGGGGTTGAGCTTCGGGTC
>JASHQQ010000031.1 GCA_030039035.1 Acidobacteriaceae bacterium
CTTTCCATATCGCGGGCAACCTCTATTACGTCGGCAGCGAAGACCTGGCGTCGTATCTGGTCGTGACGCCGCAGGGCGACATTCTCGTCAACAGCAACCTCGAGTCGTCTGTGCCGCAGATCCGGAATAGTGTTGAAGCGCTCGGATTCAAATTCACCGATATCAGGATTCTGCTGATCAGCCACGCGCATTACGACCACTGCGCGGGCAGCGCGGAAGTGAAAAAACTCACCGGGGCCAAATACTTCGTGATGGACGCCGATGTGCCGGTCGTCGAATCGGGCGGGCGCAACGACTTTCATTACGCTGCCGACAAGTCCATGTGGTTCCCGCCCACGCATGTCGATCGTGTGCTGCACGACGGCGACCAGGTGCGGCTTGGCGGAGCCGTGCTCACCGCGCATCTGACGGCCGGTCACACCAGGGGAACGACGACCTGGACGATGGATGAGGTCGAAGGCGGCAAAACGCTGCATGTTGTCATCGTCGGCAGCCCCAACGTGAATCCCGGATACAAGCTCGTCGGCAATGCGACCTACCCGCGGATCGCCGCGGATTACCAGCATGGATTCGACGTGATGAAAGCCTTGCCCTGCGACATTTTTCTCGGCGCGCACGGCGGCTACTTCGGGCTGATCGAAAAATACAACCGCTGGAAGGCCGGTGACCGCGATGCGTTCATCGACCCGCAAGGGTACAAGGCGTATGTGGCCGAGCGCGAGCAGGCGTTTCAGGCGGAGCTGAAGCGGCAGCAAGATGGCTCGCATCAGGCGTTGGTCGGCCCCAGCTCCCATCCCACCCTATCCGCAAGAAACGCGGACAGGATGGGGCACCCGTGATCTTCCGTCCCACCCTTGCGCCAGTTACCCCACGGACTGAAGACCCGTCCGCGGGGACCCCGGCGCGCCGCAAGGGGGGCACCTGATCGGCGCCGGATGCAGACGGCCATTCCCGCGATGTATATATCGTGATTCAGCCGGCCCTGTGGCAGCAGTTATTGAGGTCGTGATGGCGCCGATCCTGGTAGAATCGACCTGAAACCCGCCTCATCTCCGGCTTGGAGGCCCTTTGCTTTACTGGCTGCTCTATCAAAAGCTCTACCCGTTCTTTCACCCTTTCCGCATCTTTCGTTATCTGACGTTCCGCACGGCATTTGCCTCGCTCACGGCGCTGATGATCGCGCTGTTCATCGGGCCCTACGTCATCCAGAAGCTGCGTGAGTTCCAGATCGGCCAGTTCATCCGCGAAGACGGACCGCAGTCGCACCTGAAGAAATCCGGCACGCCCACCATGGGCGGCGTGCTGATCGTCATCGCCATTGTTCTGCCCACCGCGCTCTGGTGCGATCCGTCGGACCCGCTGGTGTGGATCACCGTAGCTTCCACCATTGCTTTCGCCGCGATCGGCTTTGCCGACGATTACATCAAGGTCGTCCGGCGTCGCAGTCTCGGCCTGACGGCGCGCGCCAAGCTTTTCTGGCAGGGAGTCGCGGGAACTTTGGTCGCCGTCGCGCTGGTTGTCTCCCAGCAGTTCGGCTATTTCTCGACGCGGATTACGGTTCCGTTTCTCAAGACCTACCGGCCCGATCTGCAGTGGCACTGGATCGCCAGGGAGCCGCACCTGGGCTTTCTGGCATTTATCCCCTTTGTGGTCTGGGTCATCCTGTGGCTTACGCTCTCTTCCAACGCAGTGAACCTCACCGACGGGCTCGATGGGCTCGCCATCGGCTGCACCATCATCGCCGCGGGCGCGCTGACGGTGCTCACCTACGTGACCGGGTCCGTGGTGTATGCCGACTACCTGGAGATGCAGCGCATGCCCATGGTCGGCGAGCTGACGGTGTTCTGCGGGTCGATGGTGGGCGCTTCGATCGGCTTTCTCTGGTACAACGCGCATCCCGCCGAGGTCTTCATGGGCGACGTCGGCTCGCTGGCCCTCGGCGGCGCCATCGGCACGGTCGCCGTCATCATTCGCCAGGAACTGCTGCTGCCATTCATCGGCGGAATCTTCCTGCTCGAAGCGGCTTCGGTGATTCTGCAGGTGGGCAGCTACAAGCTGCGCAAAAAGCGCATCTTCAAGATGGCTCCGCTGCATCATCACTTCGAACAACTGGGCTGGGACGAGTCGAAAGTGATCGCGCGCTTCTGGATCGGCGCGCTGGTGTTTGCACTGTTTGCACTCACGACTTTGAAGCTCCGTTAGACCGGGCTCCGCCCGTTGCACAATAATAAGGTCGCGGATGCGAGGAGCCTGCGCAGCATGGAATTGAAGGGAAAAAAGGTTCTCGTCGTCGGGCTGGGAAAATCCGGCCTGGCCGCGGCTTTGTTCTTGCGCCGGCGCGGCGCGCAGGTCACCGTCTCCGACGTGCGCAGCGCCGAGGCGCTGGCCAAGGATATTCCGGCGCTGCTCGAAGAGGGCATTATGGTCGAGGCGGGCGGCCACGGCCTGCTGACGTTTCGCCGCCAGGATCTGATCGTCGTCAGCCCCGGCGTGCCGCTCGAAACGCCCGAACTCGCCCAGGTAAGGGCGTTCGGGCTGCCCGTCATCGGCGAGCTCGAACTGGCTTCGCGTTTTCTCAAGGGCAAGGTTCTCGCCATCACCGGCTCCAACGGAAAAACGACCACGACCGCGCTCGCCGGAGCGATTCTCGAGCAAGCCGGCTTTCGCACGCTGGTGGGCGGCAACATCGGCGTGCCCGTGATATCGCTGATCGACGAAAGCGCGGATGAAACCTGGTCGGTGCTCGAGGTATCCAGCTTTCAGCTCGAAACCACCGAGAAGTTCCATCCCGATATCGCCGTCATCCTCAACATCACGCCCGATCACCTCGACCGCCACGGCAGCTTCGAGAACTATGCGCTGGCCAAGGAGCGCATTTTCGCCGCGCAGGACCACGACGACCATGTGGTGCTGAATGCCGACAACGTGCGTGCCGCCGCCGCCGCGGCGCGTTCGGTGGCAAAAGTACACTGGTTTTCGCTGGAGCATCCGGTCAGGGAAGGCGCGTGGGCCGAGGATGGATTCATCCGGTTTCGCCTGTCCAGGGATTTGCCGGCGGAGACCGTTATGCCCATCAGCGGCATTCCGCTCAAAGGCGAACACAACGTGGAGAACGCGCTGGCCGCGGCGTGCGCGGCGCGCCTCGCCGGCGCTTCGCCGGAAGCCATTCGCAGCGCCATCGAGAAGTTCCACGCCGTCGAGCATCGGCTCGAATTCGTAGCCACCATCAACGGCGTGGAGTTCTACAACGACTCCAAGGCCACCAATGTCGACGCCACGGCCCGCGCGCTGGCCGCTTTCCCCTCCGGAGTGCATCTCATCCTGGGCGGAAAAGACAAGAACTCCGACTACACCGTGCTCTCCGGCCTGCTGCGCGCGCGCGCCCGCGCCATTTACACCATCGGTTCCGCGGCGGCCAAAATCGAGTCGCACCTGCGCGGGGTGGTCTCCATCCATTCCTGCGAAACGCTGGAAAAAGCCGTGAACGCCGCGGCAGCGGCCGCGCACCCGGGCGAGGTGGTGCTGCTGGCGCCCGCCTGCTCCAGCTTCGATCAATTCGAAAATTACGAGCACCGCGGCCGCGTCTTCAAAGAGCTGGTTGAAGAATGGCGGGGATGGAAGGTATGGCAAAACGCGTAGGCGTCGATAAATGGATCTTTTTCACCACCCTGCTGCTGATTGTGGCCGGACTGGCGATGGTCTTTTCCGCATCGGCCGTGGTGGCCGAGGCGCGCTACCACTCGCCCTACACCTTTGTGGGCAAGCAGGCTGCGTGGGCGCTGGCCGGCGTGCTCACCATGGTGGTGCTCATGCGGGTCGATTATCGCCACTACAATTCGCCGCGCTTTATCTATCCGGCCATCAGCGTGACCACGATCCTGCTGGTGATGGTCTTCTTCTTCCGCAACTCGCACAATACACATCGCTGGATCCGCTTCGGCGATTTCTTCACCTTTCAGCCCTCCGAGATCGCCAAGCCCGTTCTGGTGCTCTTCCTCGCGTGGTTCCTGCACAATCGCCTCGACGAGATGAAGGACTGGAAGCACACGCTGCTGCGCGGCATGGTCATGCCGCTCGTCTTCATCCTCCTCATTCTCCGCCAGCCCGACCTGGGCACGGCGCTGGTGCTGGCCGGAGTGACAGCCATGATGCTGGTGCTCGCCGGCATGGAGTGGAAGTATCTGTTCGCCGGGATCGCCGCGTCGCTGCCCGTGCTGGCCTCGCTGCTTTTCATGGTCGCCTGGCGGCGGCAGCGCATGCTGGTCTTTCTCAATCCCGAATCGGACCCGCAGGGCGCCGGCTTTCACATCAACCAGTCGCTCATCGCCGTGGGCACCGGCGGGTTTACCGGGCGCGGCTACATGGAGGGCGTGCAAAAGCTTTTTTACCTGCCCGAAGTGCCCACCGACTTCATCTTCGCCAATATCGCCGAGGAGCTGGGTTTCATCGGCGCCATGGCCATCCTGCTGCTGTTCGTGGTGCTGGCGGTGCGCGGCATGAGAGTGGCGTTGAAATCGCGCGATCCGTTCGCGCGGCTGGCTGCCTTCGGCATCACGGCGACGATCGTTCTGCAGGCCTTCTTCAACATGAGCGTGGTGCTCTCGCTGGTGCCCACCAAAGGCATTCCGCTGCCCTTCATCTCTTCCGGAGGAACGTCGCTGTTCTTCATGCTGGCGAGTGTCGGCATATTGCTCAACCTCACCCGGGAAATCGACTGAGGGGACTCTGGTTCCTGCCTGGCTAGAATTTTCCGACATAGCGTATAGCCAGCCAGATTATGTGACCGATCTCGAAGATTGCCCCAAGGCCGGCGGCGATGATCCAGAACGAAAGCCCTGTCTCATTCAGAAGCTGCTTAAGCGACTTGAGCTCACTGTATGTATAGCGGCTTTCTTCGCTTCTTGGAGGATTGAACCCGGCGCTTCGCCGTTTGCGTTCAGGCATTGCTGGTCCCCCGCACGACCTGCGTGACCCTGACTATCTGGCGTCCGTCCTCCATCTGCTCGGTCGCAAAGTCATAACGGACGACGTGGCCTCCCATAAGATGTTGGGTACGCTTCTTGATGAGATTTAGGAAGAATCCAATTTCGTCTGGGAAGAAGTTCGTCGCGAAGTTCTTGTCCGGGTAAAGGGTGAGGACTTCTTCCACCGGGTATGGCGACTCACCAAGTCGGATCATTGGCAATACGGCAAGGTAAAGTTCGTTCAAGATGAGATCTGAGCTCATGGTTCAACAGCGTAGCAGCGACTCCCCGGATTGGAAAGGAAGTGATGCCGACGGTGGAGAGCTTCGAGTCTCAATTGCCGGCGGCGGTACGGGTGGACACGTGATTCCTGCTCTGGCGGTCGCGCGCGAGTTGGTCGCGAGACACAACGCCGAGGTGCTGTTCGTCGGCACGCAGCGGGGCATGGAGACGCGGCTCGTTCCCGAGGCCGGCTTTGAGCTGCGCCTGATCGAAGTCGGCCCGCTCAAAAACGTCTCGTTGCTCACGCGCATGAAAACGCTGGCCGGGCTGCCGCGAAGTCTCATTGCCTGCAAAGCTCTCATCCGCGAGTTCCGCCCGGCGCGGTCTTCGGTGTGGGCGGGTATGCGTCGGGACCGGCGATGGCCGCGGCGCTGCTCGCCAAAGTCCCGGCCATGGCCTTCGAGCCCAATGCCATGCCCGGTTTCGCCAATCGCCTCGTCGGCAAGCGGGTGCAGGCTGCCGCGGTGAACTTTCCCTCGGCCGCACGCTGGTTCCGTAACCCGGAAGTGACGGGAATTCCGGTGCGGCCGGAGTTTTTCTCGCTTCCGCCGCCGTCGGGTCCGCCGCATCTGCTCGTTT
>JASHQQ010000032.1 GCA_030039035.1 Acidobacteriaceae bacterium
GGTTGAAAAGGTTGACCCGGCCATTCGGGCAAAGTTTTTGAAGGTATACGCGTATTACTGAGGTGGGCGTGTCGAGACATGATTTTGCGGCTGCGGCTGCAAAGCAGAATTTGAAGTTAGGAGAGGGGTATGGCGAAGGAGAAGTTTGACCGTTCGAAGCCGCACGTGAACGTGGGTACGATCGGGCATATTGATCACGGGAAGACGACGTTGACGGCGGCGATCACGAAGGTATTGTCGAAGCACAACCCGAACAACAAGTTCCGTTCGTTCGACACGATTGACAACGCTCCGGAAGAGCGGGAGCGGGGTATCACGATTGCGACGGCGCACGTGGAGTATGAGACGGGGAACCGTCACTACGCGCACGTGGACTGCCCGGGGCACGCCGAGTACATCAAGAACATGATCACGGGAGCGGCGCAGATGGACGGCGCGATCCTGGTGGTCGCGGCGACCGACGGCCCGATGCCGCAGACCAAGGAGCACGTTCTCTTGGCTCGCCAGGTGGGCGTGCCCTACATCGTGGTTTTTTTGAACAAGTGCGACGCGGTGGAAGACGCGGAGCTGATTGACCTGGTGGAGATGGAAGTTCGCGAACTGCTCACCAAGTACCAGTTCCCGGGCGACGACGTGCCGGTAATCCGCGGCTCGGCGCTGGGCGCGTTGAACGGGGAAGCGCAGTGGGAGGCGAAGATCGACGAGCTGATGGATGCGGTGGACAAGAACGTGCCGCAGCCCAAGCGCGACGTCGACCAGCCGTTCCTGATGCCGATCGAAGACATCTTCTCGATCTCGGGCCGCGGCACGGTGGTCACGGGCCGCATCGAGCGCGGCAAGGTGAAGGTGGGCGAGGACGTCGAGATCGTCGGCTTCCGCGAGACGCGCAAGACGGTGTGCACGGGCGTCGAGATGTTCAAGAAGCAGTTGGACGAAGGCATGGCCGGGGACAACGCGGGCATTTTGCTGCGCGGCACTCCCAAGGAGGATGTGGAGCGGGGCATGGTGCTGGCCAAGCCGGCATCGATCACGCCGCACACCAAGTTCAAGAGCGAGGTGTACGTGCTGAGCAAGGAAGAGGGCGGCCGTCACACGCCGTTCTTCAAGGGCTACCGTCCGCAGTTCTACTTCCGCACGACGGACGTGACCGGCGTGGCGGAGCTGCCGGCGGGCACGGAGATGGTGATGCCGGGCGACAACGTGCAGCTGGAAGTGGAGCTGATCACGCCGGTGGCGCTGGAAAAAGGTCTGCGCTTCGCCATCCGCGAAGGCGGACGCACGGTGGGCGCGGGAACGATCTCGGAGATTGTGAAGTAACAGGGACTAAGGGGCTAAGGGACTAAGGGACTGAGGGACCAGGGACTAAGGACTAGGGACTAAGGAAAACAAAAAGATTGCCGGGACAAACAAGAAGTGACGCAAGTCCCTTAGTCCCTTAGTGCCGAGTCCCTGAGTCCCTCAAAAAGGAAACCACATGCGGGAAATCGTCACAATGCAGTGCACTGAGTGCAAGGAGCGCAACTACACCACGACGAAGAACAAGAAGACGACCACGGGCCGTCTCGAGTTCTCGAAGTATTGCAAGCGCTGCCGCAAGCACCAGCCGCACAAGGAAACGAAATAAGGCAGGGACTAAGGGACTGAGGGACCAGGAACGAAGGCGTTGCGCTCGACGAGTCCCTTAGTCCTTAAGTCCCTCAAACAGGGGCGTAAGCTCAACGGTTAAACTGCCGGTCTCCAAAACCGGACTTGGGGGTTCGAATCCCTCCGCCCCTGCCAGAGTTTGAGTGCAAAGCCGCCGGGCGAAACGCTGGGCGCAAAGGATTGGACGTATGGCGACAAAGCCAGCCATCATAAAGAGCGAGGAACGGCAGACGCCCAAGCGGCAGGAACCGGGCGCGGCAGCCGAAGCCATGAGCAAGGTGACCGAGGTTTGGACCAACCTCACACATTTTCTGACCGACGTGCGCTCGGAGACACGCAAGGTGGTGGTTCCCAATCGCAAGGAGGTGCGGGCCACGACAACCGTGGTCATCGTCACCGTCTTCCTCTTCGGTCTTTACTTTTTCCTGCTGGACTCGGTCTTCGGCCGCGCCCTGAAGACCCTGCTGGCCAGGATGGGTGGAACGCAATAACGCCTCCGCCGCGAATCGAGAGTCGAATGGCAGAAGAACTGGAACAAGTCGAACAACCGCAGCCGGAGCGCAACGAGCGCTTCCGCTGGTACATCCTCCACGCCTATTCGGGCTTCGAGCGCAAGGTGAAGGAATCGATCGAAAGCCGCGTCCAGGCCTTCGGTCTTTCCGACAAGGTGGGCCGCGTCATGATTCCCACCGAGCCGGTGACCGAAATCATCAACGGCAAAAAGCGCACCGTGGAGCGCGTCTTCCTGCCCGGCTACGTCCTCGTCGAGATGGATCTCGACAACCACCTCTGGCACGTGCTCAAGGACACGCCCAAGGTGACCGGCTTCCTCGGCACCGGCGACAAACCCGTCGCGCTCAGCGAAGAAGAGGTCAGCTCCATTCTCTTCCGCTCCGAGGTTGCCAAGGACAAGCCGCGGCTCAAGATCAAGTTCGAGAAGAACGAGCAGGTGCGCATCACCGACGGGCCTTTCGCCAACTTCAACGGCGTGGTCGACGAGATCAACGAAGATCGCGAGACGCTGAAAGTCATGGTCACCATCTTCGGCCGCTCTACGCCCGTCGAACTGGAGTTCGGCAAGGTGGAAAAGATTGAGTAGTTGCAGCTTTTAGCTATTAGCTTTTAGCTTCTGGCCGGTTCGGCGACCTGGCCGCCGCCGGTTGAACGCGAACGCTTGAAGTGCAACACCAAAATCCGAAATGAAAGAATGTCCAGCTAAGAGC
>JASHQQ010000217.1 GCA_030039035.1 Acidobacteriaceae bacterium
CCGGCTTGCTGCCGATAACCATGGAGGGCGTCCAATCCGGCGCCCTCCATTTTGTATTCGCGCTGGACGAAGCGCCGGCAAAGATGAGAATTCGCTAACCCGCTCTCGGGACTGGCGGATCATCGGCTGCTGGTTGAAGTGGCTGCTTGCAATGAGAAGGGGATCGGGATGGGAACAGTGGGGTTGAGCTTCGGGTCACCGACGGCCGGGACGGGATTCAATGTCAGCCAGACGGTGTCGGCGATCATCTCCAATCTGCAGAATGTCGAGACGCCGTGGCAGAACCAGTTGACTTCGCTGGAGAGCCAGGACACGGTTCTGTCGAATCTGGGAACTCTATTTTCCAATCTCTCCAACGACATTAATTCGCTCACCGATTTTCAGGGAGTGCTGGCGACCAAGACCGGGTCGAGCTCCGACAATAACGTGCTCGAACTGACGGCGGCAACACCTTCGGCGACGGCGGGGACGCATACGGTGGTGGTGCAGAGCCTGGCGCAGACCTCCAGCGGCTACCTGACGCCGATCGCCAACGCCGGCGACACGCTCTCGGGGTCGATCACGCTGCAGGTGGGCACAAGCGGCACGCCGCAGACCGTTACGCTGGACTCCTCCGACAATACGCTGGCGGGGCTGGCCGCGGCGATCAACTCGTCGGGCGCCGGAGTGACGGCCAGCGTGCTGACCGACGCCAACGGCTCGCGGCTGAGCCTGGTCTCGGGGACTTCGGGCGCGACCGGAAATGTGATCGTTTCCGCCAACTCCCTGGTGGACACCAATGGCGCGACGTTGAGTTACACGGGATCCGCGGCGAGCGGATCGGTGAATTCGCAAGGAACGCTGGCTTCGATCGCCAACGCCGGCGACGCACTGACCGGCTCTCTCTCCATCCAGGTTGGCAACGGCACGGCGGAGAATGTGGTGATCGGCGCGGCCCCGTCCAACCCGGCGGCCAATACCATTTACACCGGCAGCGGCGTGAATACACTGGCCGGGATCGCCGGCGCCATCAACAGTGCGGCCATTGGCGTTACGGCTTCGGTGGTGACCAACAGCGACGGCTCCTCCAGCCTTTCGCTGGTGTCGCAGACCGCAGGCGCGGCGGGGAACCTGACGGTGGCGTCGAGTATTGTCGATCCCAGCCCTTCGCTGGCCTATACGCAGACGGTGACGGGGGCGAACGCCAGCCTCACCGTGGATGGCGTGAGCCTGCAGAGCGCGTCGAACACGGTGACCAACCTGATTCCGGGAGTCACGTTCCAGTTGCTCGCGCCCAGCGCCACGGAGTCCGACGGCAGCCTGGAGCAGGTGCAGGTGGTCATCGGCAACGACGATACCGACGCGGAGAGCACCATCAGCCAGTTCGTCAGCGACTATAACTCCGTGGTCAGCGCTATCAATGCGCAGGAAGGGAACACGAGTTCGGGGACGCCGGAGCCGCTCTTCGGATCGCCGACGCTTTCGCTGCTGCAACAGACGCTGGCCGGCAACCTGATCACGCAGAACCCCAACGGCTATCTCGACGCGATCCAGAACGCCGGCGACACGCTCTCCGGCTCCATCTCGATCCAGGCGGGCAGCGGCACGGCGCAAACCATCGCGGTCGGCTCCTCCGACAACACGCTGGCCGGCCTGGCGGCGGCCATCAACTCGGCCAATATCGGCGTGACGGCCAACGTGGTGACCAACAGCAGCGGGACGCAACTGGAGCTGGTTTCGAATTTGGCCGGATCGAGCGGCGCGCTGACGGTGACCTCGGCGATTACCGACACGACGACCGGCACGGCGCTGAACTACAACAACGGCGGCTCCGACATCTCGAACCTGACACAGCTCGGCATCAGCGTGAACGACGACGGCACGCTGACGCTCGATTCGACTTCGCTGTCCTCGGTGCTGAACTCGGACTACAGCGGCGTGGTGGGATTCTTCCAGAACGCGAATAGCTGGGGTCAGAGCTTTGCCAACGCGCTCAACAACGCGGGCACCAGTTCTGACACCGGCATCCTGGCGCTGGCGGAAAGCTCCAACAGCACCACGGAATCGACTTTGAACGCCAACATTTCGCGCGAGAACTCGATCATCTCCGCCGAGCAGACCAGCCTGACGGAGGAGCTGACCAGCGCCAACGAGATTCTGCAGGGGATCCCCGAGCAGCTCAACGACGCGAACGAGCTCTACTCGGCGATTACCGGCTACAACGAGAACCCCACGGGATAAGGACGAGAGCCTATGGCCGACTATCGCGAACACGCACTGGAAGGGGCTTCGGCGCTCGATCTGGTGGTCGCGCTCTACGACGGCATCCTGCGCTTTCTCTACGCCGCCGGCGAAGCCGTGGAACGCGGCGACGTGACGGCGCGCCGCATTGCGGTCAAGCGGGCCCTCGACATCATCATTCATCTGCAAGCCCGCCTGCGCATGGATATCGGGGGCCGGCCGGCGCAGGTGCTCAGCGAGTTCTACGCATCGATCTTTGCGCAAATAGTGCAAGCCTCGCAGGCGGCTTCGCGGCAGAAGTTCGAACACGCCATCGGCTGCGTGCGCAATGTGCGCGATGCCTGGCGCCAGGCGGCAAAGGATCCGGAAGCCGTTGCTTCCACCTCGCGCCGCGCCGTCGTTCCGGCTTCGACGGCTGCGGTTGATCCTGAGCCGCCCGGCGCCGGGCTTGCCGTAACCCGATGGACAGCCTGAACCGGGATCGTCTCCGTCTCACCCCGCCACGATGAGCTCTTCTTCGAGTTGCTGCTTGTGATAGAGGCCCGCGTAGTAGCCTTCGAGCGCGAGCAACTCCTCGTGCCGGCCGAGTTCCACGATTCGGCCGCGGTCGAGCACGGCGATCTGATCGGCGTTGCGGGCGGTCGAGACGCGATGGGAGATGAGGATCGTCGTCGTATCTTCGGTGTAGCCGCGCAGTCCGCCAAGAATGCGTTCCTCGGTTTCGGTGTCGACGCTGGCCAGGGCGTCGTCCAGGATCAGGATCGGCGGACGGCGCAGCAGGGCACGCGCAATGGCAGAGCGTTGCTTCTGGCCACCGGATAAGGTGACGCCGCGCTCGCCCACCATGGTCTCGTAGCCCTGCGGGAATTCTTCGATCTCCTGACGGATGTGCGCGGCTTCGACGGCCTGGAGGATATCTTCCGTGGCGGCGTTGGGAACGCCGAAGGCCAGGTTCTCGCGCAGGGTATCGCTGAACAGGAATGTTTCCTGCGGCACCATCCCGATGTTGCGCCGCAGAACCGACAAAGGATAGTCGCGCACCGGCCGGCCGTCGATGAACAGCGATCCCTCCGGCGCCTCGAAGAGCCGCGGAATCAGGTTCACGAGCGTGGATTTGCCCGAGCCGGTGGGACCTACGATGGCCAGGCTGGCGCCGGCGGGAATGTGCAGCGAGATGCCGCGCAGCACCGGCGTGTCGCCGTAGCTGAAGTTCAGGTTGCGGAACTCGATCTCGCCGCGCAGCGCCACGTCTTCCTGGACGGAAGGATTTGCGGCGCGGTCGTCGATGGAGGGCTCCGACTGCAGCAGATCGTCGATGCGCTTGACCGAAGCCGTGCCGCGCTGGAAGAGATTCACCACCCAGCCGACGGCGATGATGGGCCAGATGAGCATGAGCATAAAGGTGTTGAACTCGACGAACTGGCCCACCGTCATGCGGTGTGCCAGCACCAGATGACCGCCGACGAGGAGCGTGAGGATCATGGCCACGCCGAGCACGAATTCGAGCGTGGGCCACAGCATGCCCATGAGCTGCACCAGGCGCAATGAACGTGAAATATACTCGCGATTGAGCTTTTCGAAGAGGCCGATCTGCGATTCTTCGCGGGCAAAGGCGCGAACGAGGCGCGCGCCGGAATAATTCTCCTGGGCCTGCGCGGAGATCTCGGAAAAGCTGGCCTGGATGCGCTCGAAACGGTCGTGGATCCGGCGGCCGAAGTACTGCACGAGGATGCTGGCCAGCGGCATCGGCGCCCAGGCGACCAGCGTGAGCAGCGGGCTGATGCGCAGCAGAAAGAACAGCGCGCCCACGGTGAAGAAGATGGTGTTGGCGCTGTACATCAGCGCCGGACCCAGCAGCATGCGCACGGCGTTCAGGTCGTTGGTGAGCCGGGCCATGATGTCGCCGGTGCGGAAGCGCTGATAGAAGCCCGAGTCCTGGCTCTCCAGCTTGCGAAACAGGTCGTTGCGCAGGTCGAGCTCGATGTCGCGGGAGATGCCGATCAGAATCCAGCGCTGGGAGTAGAGGAAGACGCCCTTGACCAGCGCAATGAGAATCAGCAGCGCGGAAAAGATCTGGATGTGCCTCCAGTTCACGCCGTGCTTCATGTCGTCGACGGCCTTGCCGATCACCCAGGGCGCGAACACCGAGACCGCATTCGTCGCAATGCACGAGAGGCTTCCCCACAGGTATCCCCAGCGGTAACGGCGCATGTAGGCGAAGAGCGGCCCCAGGTCGCGAAGCATGGATTTATTGTATTCGTGCGTTCCCGGGCTTTTGGAGTTCGGGTGACGGGTGAACATCCCTCAGGGGCCGGTGTTCGAAGCTCTTTCGGGTCTTACCTGCGGGCGGAGAGCGGAGTCCGGTCCCTCGCCGGCTTAAGACTTCCGGCTTTCCTGACGAAGTATCGGGAAGGCCACGAAAAAGAACAGAGTCATGGGTAGTGTGGAAGCGATCAGCGTGCACCACAGAACGGGCCGCGGTGCGAACCACGCCGCGGCGCAGTCAGCCAGCCCTGTAACCACCAGCACCAGCGCGGCCGGAATCGCCCACGGCTTATGAACTTGAAATGCGGTGGGATTCATTTCGCGCCTCCAGGATTCGGCAATATTGATTTTTTACTGATCACGGATACTAACCGAAAAACAGGATGGATGGGAATGGAGAAAAATGAAAACGGATAACTTTGGGCTTGCCTGGAGCTCGTTTCAGTTTGCGCCGCGGCAGCCTTACGTCGGCGCCCTCAGCAGCAGATACCCGCCCATCAGTCCGAATAGAATATCCGGCGACCAGGCGGCCACCATCGCCGGCAGGTAGTTCACGCTGCCCATCGCATTGAAGAGGCCGTCGATGACCTGGTAGGCGAGGGCCACGCCGATGGCCACGGCGATGCCGGCAAGCGAGCCGCGCCGGCCCATCGACAGCGCAAAGGGGATGGCCAGCACCGCCATCACGATGGCGGTGAGCGGGTAGGCGACCTTGTGCCAGAGGGCGACGCGCAGGCGCATGGTATCGAACCCGCTCTGGCGCAGGTCGTCAATGTAGCGCTGGAGCTGCCCGAAGTTCATCTCCTGCGACTGCAGGGCTTCCTTGGTGAAGTAGCCCGGCTCTTCATGGATTTCGGAGAACGTGGTATTGCGGAACTCGCGATAGTGGATGGCGCCATCGAAATCGCGCACCCAGCCGTTCTCGAATCTCCAGGTATTCCGGGGCGTATCCCAGATGGCGCGGGCGGCAAAGATGCGCCGCGTGAGCGAGAACGTGGAGGGGTCGAACTCGAATACCGAGATATTGGCGAACTCGTTTTGCACCGGATCGAAGAACGGGTAATAGAAGATACGGCCCGGTTCGCCGGGGCGCGGATGGCCGAAGATCCACTTCTGCTCCGGATGCAGGACGGTCTGCGGCGGCCGGCCTTTGATGATGTTGCGCAGCGCCTCCTGGCGGCGATTCGCCTGCGGCAGATAGAGCTGGTCGAATAGGAAGAGGCCCACGGCCAAAAGGATGCCGATGGAAACGATGGGAACAACAAGCCGGTAGAGGCTGATGCCGGTGGCCTTCATCGCCACGAGCTCGCTGTTGCGGTTGAGCACGCCGAAGCTGACCAGCACGGCAATCAGCACCGCGAGCGGCGCGATGTGGTATAGCAGGTCGGGCGCCAGGTAAACCAGGTATTCGCCCACGGTGGCCATCGTAGGGTGGTTGCGCAGGATGTCGCCCACCAGCTCAAAAAACGTGAAAATCAGCAGCAGCATCAGAAAGCCGGCGAGCACCATGAAAAAGATGCCGAGAAACTCGCGGACGACGTACTCGTCGAGGATGCGGGGAAAAACACTGCGGAAAGAGGTGCGTCGCGTCTTCGGTTGCAGCCGCTCGAACCACGCCGCGAATGCTGCGCCGTTTCTCTTCCCCGCGTTCGCGGGTTCCGGCCTTGCGCTTCTCGAGAACCAGCCCGTGATCGCGAGCAGAATGCGGCCGCCGCTGGCCATTTGCCAGAGCAGGAACGTGCCCACGGCGGCAAAGAGCACATTCGCCGTCCACACCGCGACAAAGGCCGGCAGCTTGTTCTGGCGGCCGAGGGCGATTCCCGTGGACGAAAGAAAGTAATAGAGAAAGACCAGCAGGATGGTGAAGACGAATCCCGAGCTCTTGCCGCCGCGCCGCGACGCTACGCCCAGAGGCACGCCGACGAGCATGAGCACGAGGCAGGCCGCCGGGTAGGCGAACCGCGTGTTCAGCTCGATCTGGTAATGGCGCGCGTCGGGGCCGTGAAGGTGCTCGCGCAGCGTCTGCAGAGACATGGCGTAGATCGCCGTGTCCATCCGTCCCAGGCGAACGTCGCCCTGCTGGCTCAGGACCAGCGGCCGGTCGGTCGAAGTAAAGGCCGAGATATTGTATTGCTGCGGCTCGCCGGCCGTCATCTGGTGCTCGGCGCCATTGCGCAGGCGCATCAGCAGTTCGCCTCTCTGGTCGCTGACGACGGTGGCGCTGGCCGCCGTGGTCACGATCGGGGTCGAGGGGTCGTTCACATCGGCCATGAAAACCAGCCGCCACTGGGACGCGCCCGTGCCCGCGCGCACGTCCTGCACGTAGAGCACGTAGTTGCGGAAGTCCTCGTAGAAGACTCCCCGCTGGATCTCGTAGGAGGCCTCGGATGTCGCGAGCTCCTGCTGCATCTCGAGGATGGCCTGGTTGGCTCGGGGCTCGACCCAGATGGAGTTGACGAGGCCCAGAAGCGTGCCGGCGACGGCGACGATGGATGCGACGCTCACGAAGTAGCCGATGCCCAGGCCGGAGGCGCGCATGGCGACGATCTCGCTGTCGGCCGCCAGCCGGCTCAGCCCGAGCAGAATGCCGACCAGCACCGCCATGGGGATGGTGACCTTGAAGGTGTTCGGCAGCGTGAAGAGCAGGATCTCCATCACGTTGGTGAACGTGGAGCTGTTGCGGACGATCGTCTCAAGGATCTGCGGCAGATCGCGCATGAAGAGGATGAATGTGAACAGGGCGCAGCCTATGAGCGTGTGGGAGAGGATTTCGCCGAGGATGTAGCGGGTGAGGATGCGCACGGCTGCCTGAGACCAGTTTATTCGACGGCGAGAGCTGCCGGGAATCCGGAACGGCGCGTTGGCTTCCTGACGGACCGACGCCGCGATCTCTTTTTGGGTGGACATTACGTACGGACCAAAGCCCCTGTCCTTCACGACCCCTGCCAGCGGCTCAGCCGCAGGCTGTTGCCCAGCACGCAGACCGAGCTGAACGCCATGGCCGCGGCCGCGATCCAGGGGCTGAGCAGCACATGGAAAGCGGGATAAAAGACGCCGGCGGCGAGCGGAATGCCGAGCACGTTGTATCCCGCGGCCCAGCCCAGGTTCTGGCGCATCACGCGTAACGTCTCGCGCGCCAGGCTCAGCGCCGCCGGAATCGCCGCCGGCGTGGCGCGAAGCAGGACCACGTCGCCGGATTCCTGCGCCAGGTCGGCTCCCGATCCCATGGCGATGCCGGCGTTGGCCTGCGCCAGAGCAGCGGCGTCGTTTATCCCGTCACCCACCATGCCGACGCGAAGCCCGCTTTGCTGCAGGGCGCGGATGCGGGCCAGCTTGCCGGCGGGGTCGAGGCCCGCTTCGACTTCGTCGATTCCGGCCTGCCGGGCGATGGGAGCGGCTGCGGCCGGGGTATCGCCCGTGAGCATGAGAACGCGCAGGCCCGCGCGTCTCAGCGCGGAGATGGCGTCGGCGGCGTCCGGCCGCAAGGCATCGCGAACATCGAAATACGCCACGACTGTGCCATCGAGCGCCATCCACAGTCGCGTCACGCCGGGATCGGAAGCTGGAATGGCGGCCGGCATAGCGATGTCAAATTCCGCGAGAAGCTCGTGGTTGCCGAGCAGGCAGCTTTGTCCTTCAATCGTGGCCGAGACTCCGCGGCCGGGCAGGATCTGCACGTCGTCTGCGGGCTGCCAGGCGAGCCCGCGTGCATGCGCGGCTTCCACGACGGCATGAGCGAGGGGATGATTCGACCGCTCCTCGGCCGCTGCGGCGATGCGGAGCAGATCGCCTTCACCCGATTGCTCTCTCGAGGCCTGGGTGCCCCATCCTTTCTGCATTCGCTGCGGCGGACACAGAGAGGGTGGGACGACAAGAACCCGAACCACTTCCAGCACCGGCCTTCCCACGGTGATCGTTCCCGTCTTGTCGAGCACGATGGCGTCGAGGTGGGCCAGCCGTTCCATGGCCTCGCCGCCCTTGAACAGGACGCCGAGCTGTGCACCGCGGCCCACGGCGACAGTGAGCGCGGCAGGTACCGCCAGACCCATGGCGCAGGGGCAGGCGATCACGAGCACGGCAACAGTATCGGCGATCGACAGCGAAAATGAGTGCGCCGCGATCAGCCACGCGGCAAACGTAATGGCGGCCAGGGCCAGCACAACCGGAACAAAGATGGCGCTGGCGCGATCCGCGAGCCGCTCCATGGGCGCGCGCGAGCCCTGAGCCTGCTCCACCATGCGCGCGATTTGCGACAGGACCGTGTCTTCGCCGAGCGATGTCGCCCTGCAGACCACCGCGCCATCGTAGTTCAATGAGCCGGCCAGCACACGGCCGCCGGTTTCGCGCTCGAGCGGCGTCGCCTCGCCGGTGAGCATCGACTCGTCGACCGTGGTGCGGCCTTCGACAATCTCTGCGTCGACCGGGAATCGTTCACCGGGCAGGACCAGCACGCGATCGCCGATCGCGATCTGCTCAAGAGGAACAATGGTCTCCTGCCCGTCGCCAATGCGCCGCGCCGTCACGGGGCGCAGGTGTACGAGCGCGTCCAATGCCGCGAGCGCGCGGCGTTTGGCACGCGCCTCCAGCGCCTTGCCCAGCAGAAGGAAGCCGAGAATCAGCAGCACCGCATCGAAATAGACCTGCCGTCCGCCAGCCGGCGAGACCGTCGCATACGCCGAGTAGACGAAGGCCACGCCGGTGCCCAGACCCACCAGCGTGTTCATGTTCGTGGAACCGTGGCGCAGCGCGCGGATTGCGCCCCAGTAGATGCCTCTTCCGGCCCAGACCATCAACACGCCGGTGACGATCAGCAGCAGCCAGCGCAGGGGTCCGGCAGGCAACGCATGGAGCCAGGGCAACGCGCGCATTACGGCGCGATCCATCGCGCCCGCTTCGCCGCTCAGCGGCATGGAGAGCAGCATCGCCAGTGTGCCGGCCACCAGCGTTGCGCCGGCTTTGCCGCAAACCCTCGCGGTCTCGTCATCCACTTCTTTTTGCGATGTGGAAGTGCCCACGCGCGGTAGCACCGCGTCGTAGCCGGCGCCGCGAATCGCATCCAGCAGCTTTTCCGGCGCCGCGACCCCGGGATTGAAGACGACGCTGGCGCGATGCGCCATGAGATCGACGTGAGCCGATTCCACTCCCGCGGTCGCCCGCAGCGCCTCTTCCACGTGATGCTGGCACGACGCGCAGGTCATGCCCAGCACCGGCAATGTGAGCGATTCCGTGGTGGTCGCGGGCATGGATGGAACCGGATTATGTTTCCAGACGCGCCGCGTAGCCGGCCTTTTCCAATGCAGCCAGCGCCGATTGAACCGGAGGAGGGTTTTGCAGCGAGCTCAGCCGCGCGGCTCCGATGCGCACCTCATCGACTTGCACCCCCGCTGCCGACTTGAGCGCCTGGCTGACGCGCCGGACGCAGGCGCCACAGTGCATTCCCTCGATTCGCAGCGTAAACACCGTCAAGACTTGGCCTCTTTGTTTTTGATGATACGCCGCATCGAAAGTCGCGGACCGGCGCCGCGCCCATCGATCGAAAGTTGCACTCTCCCCGCCTTGCGGCGCTATTGTGAAGGGAGCAGGTGAGATCGAATGCAGCGCGAGTTTCCCTGGTCGCCTCTGGTCGGCGTCGGGGCTGTTGTTGTCGATCGCGGACGCGTGCTTCTCGTGCGGCGCGGCACCGAGCCGCTGCGCGGCCAGTGGTCGCTGCCGGGCGGCATGGTTGAAATCGGCGAGGCGCTGACGGCCGCCCTGGTGCGCGAGGTCGGGGAAGAGACGGGGTTGATGGTCGATGTGGTTGAGCTGATCGAGTTGCTCGACCGCATTCACCGCGACGGAGATCGCGTGCGGTTCCATTACGTCATCGCCGATTACCTGTGCAGGGTTGTCGGCGGCGCCCTGCAGGCCTCCTCGGATGCCGAGGAAGTCCGTTGGGTGGAACGCAGCGAATGGAACAGCCACAGCGCGCTGGTTCTCGACCCGGTCACCGTTCGCGTGATCGAGGCCGGTTGGCAGCGCGCGCACTCGCTCGAAGGCGTTGGCAAGGAGAGCCGATGAATCTTCGCCGCGTTCTTCTGCGCTTGCTGGCCCTGATTGTCCTTCTTGCCCTCGCTGCCGGCATCGTGTTTTGGCTTCGCCCAGTCGAGTGCGCATGGGAACTCCTTGATCTCCGCATGGCGCTGACCGGCATTCACAGCCGGACTGTGATCGTGAACGGGATGCGCATCCACTACGACGTTACCGGGCCAGCGGACGGCTCGCCGGTCGTGCTGGTCCACGGCCTGGGCGGGCGAGCGGAAGACTGGGTCAACCTCGCTCCCTACCTCACGCGCGCCGGATATCGCGTCTACATGCCCGATTTGCCGGGCTACGGCCGCAGCGCTGAGCCCAGGGACTTTTCCTACTCGGTACCCGATGAAGCCGGCGCCGTGGTTGCCTTCATGGATGCGATGGGGCTCAGGCAGGTGGATCTCGGCGGGTGGTCGATGGGCGGCTGGATCGTGCAATGGGTCGCGGACCGGCATCCGGAGAGAGTGAACCGTCTCATGCTGTTCGATTCCGCCGGGATTTACGAGACGCCCGCGTGGAACACGGCCCTTTTCACGCCGCAGAACGCGGCCGAGATCGATCAGCTCGACGCATTGCTGATGCCGCACCCGCCCAAGGTGCCGGGCTTTGTCGCCGCGGACATCCTGCGCATCTCTCGCCGGCGCGCGTGGGTGATTCATCGCGCCCTCGATTCCATGCTGACCGGCCGCGACGCCACCGACAAGCTGCTGCCGGAGCTCAGGATGCCGGTGCTCATCGTCTGGGGAGCGGAAGACCATATCACGCCCATCGGTCAGGCCGGTATCATCCATCGCCTGGTTCCGCAATCGCTGCTTGACGTGATCCCCGGCTGCGGCCATCTGGCTCCGGAACAGTGCGCGCCCGAGATCGGACCGGGAGTGGCGGAGTTTCTCACGCGAAAGTGAAAGCCCATGGCGGTCTCGAAGGGCAACAAGTGTCAGGGCAGGGGTTTACTCATGCCGCAAGGGCCCTTCTTTTCGAGACCGGGCCTCAGTGTCTGCGTGAGAACCCGCTTCGGCATGTTTTCAGTGTGCGAATCGGAGGGAGCAGCAGCCTTCAGGCTGCTGAATCAGCGCAAAACAGCGAAGTGGCTTTAGCCACGGGCCTTTTGAAACCGACTTTGCATCCTGGGATCGAGTTCGCACGCAGACACTCCAACCTCTGACTGGGACCTTCGCTGATTCAGTTCACTGCTCCCGCCGCGAGAGCGCGCTGGGGGAAGCGCGTGGACGGCGCGATCCATCCCATCCGCCGGAGGCCTAAGCGGCATGGAACAGCATGGTCTCGGCCGTGAGGCCCGGCCCGAACGACATCGCGCACCCGCGTTGGCCCGGCTGCGCCTCGCGCAGAATCTGCTCGAGCACGAACATCACGGTCGGCGAGGACATGTTGCCGAACCGGGCCAGGATGCGCCGGGAATAACGGAGCGCTTCCGGACAGAGCTCGAGGTTCTTCTCCACGGTATCCAGGATCGACCGGCCGCCGGGGTGCACGGCCCACAGGTCGAGGTGCCTTGGATCCGTGCCGCGAGTCACCTGCTTTCCGTGTTCTCTCAGGGCGTTGCCGAGTTCGCCGGGGACCTGACCCGAAAGCTGCATATCGAATCCCAGTCCGCCGATGCGCCAGGTGATGAGATGACTTGTGTTCGGGATGGTGAGGGCGAGAAAACTGTCGATCGCGAGTCCCCGCGGCTCCGCGCTCACCAGGGACGCCGCGCAACCGTCGGCGAAGACGAGGAACGAAAGCACCTGCTCAAGATCGCCGGTCTCCTGCAGGTGCAGCGTGCAAAGCTCGAGGTTGAGCACCAGAACGCGTGATTGCGGCGCGGAGCGCACGATATGCCGTGCGGTTTTGAGCGCGTTGATGGCCGCATAGCAGCCCATGAAGCCGATACTGGTGCGTTCCACCGACGGATCGAGCCCGAGATGATCGATGATGTCGAAGTCCAGCCCCGGCGCATAGAGCCCGGTGCAGGAGGTGACGATGACGTGGGTAATGCCGCGCCTCTCCTCGTCGGTCACGCGCAGCTTGTTGAGCGCGCACTGCGCCAGTCGCGGAGCGAAGCGCTCGAAGAGCTCCATGCGCCGTGCCGTGCCGGGGAAGCTGCCGCGAATGTAAAGCCCCTCGGTGTCGCTCCACGAGCCATCCCCGGTTGTGATCGGCTCAAGGAAGGAATAGCGATGCTCGATGGCCGACAGCCGCACCATGCGGCGGAAAAGGTTGCGCATTCCGCCCTCGGGCAACAGTCGCGTCGCAAAGTCGATAAAGGGCTGGTGGACATCGTGCGGGGGCGTCGAGCTGGCAATACGGTTGATGTACGCCATGGTCATACATCCGCCCTCCGTGTGTAGATTCTTGCACAAAATGTATTCTCAGGCCGATGGGGGCATCTCTTGTCAGTGGATTGTAATTGTTCCATCGCGTGGAGCGACGGTGCACGACGGGGTTCGACAGCGAATGTGCGGTCTGCTCATGAGAGGGAGATGTTCGGGAGCGGCGCGTGGTTTCGTACCGCGAGAACCGTCTGCCCGATAGCGCGCACCAAAGTTTCGGGCTGATAGAGATGAATCTCATGGCCGCTGCCGGTTGCGGTTACGTGGACGGTGTTGGAACTGAGAAAGTCGAGGCAGTCGGACGCGCTCTTGCGGGCCGCGCAGTCCGCCTTGCTGCCGGTCGGGCCGCTGGCCACAACCGTAACCGGCAGCGCGCCGAGAGGAGGAGCAGTGCTGCCTTTCGCCTGCTCGAATTCGCGAAGGAATTCCTTGCGCCACGAGAGCATGGAAGCGGGTGTGGCCTTCTGCGGGTCGAAGCTCTGCCAGTAGCGGGTGTCGAGCCAGAGGCGCTCCTGGCGCAGGGAGGGCGGGAGTCGATCGAAAGGATCGTCTTCACTGGTTGGCGCGGAGCCCTTGGCGCTGGCAGGGAGCGGGTAGATCGAACGGATTTGATCCTCGCTGAGGTTCCAGAGAAGACCGATGCTGTTTTTCACGGCAAGGCCGACGTGGCTGCTGCTGTTGGTAAAGACAAGAGCGGAGACGTCGGCGGGATAGGCGTGCTGGTAGGCCTGGATGTAAATGCCCCCGATGGATGCGCCGACGAGGAGATAGGGCGGCTTTTCTCCGGCGGCGGCAAGCAGGGCGTGGAGATCGGATACGGTCTGCTCGACCGTCTCGTCGGCGGGACCCGGGTCGCTCCAGCCAAGGCCGGCGCGGTCGTAGGAGCAGACGCGGGTGGTTGGCGCGATTTTTGGCTGAACGAGAGACCAGTCGATGGAGTAGGCGTCGCCACCGGCGACGAGGATGACCGTCGGGCTGCCGGCGCCGGAGCAGTCGATGTGCAGCTTGCGGCCGCCGATGTCGATGAGACGACCGGGCGCCGCATAGCCGGATAGCGCGGCTGCCGCGGTGCCGGAGAGCGCTCCTTTCTGCCGGACGCTCTGCCAGGAGGCAACCGCGATCAGCGCCACAGCCAGCAGGATGGCGAAGATGCTGAGGATTCGGACGCGCAGCGAAAGCCCCATCCAGCCCATGGCATCGCTCCGTATGAAGACGAACGGAACCAGAGTGCGAACACCACCGGTGAAACGGGATCAGTATTTCACAATGGCTGTAAAGGAATCGGGCTTCAAACTGGCGCCGCCCACCAGCGCACCGTCGATCTCCTCCTGGCTCATCAGCGCCGTAGCGTTGTCGGGCTTCACGCTGCCGCCGTAAAGGATGCGCATGTTGGCGGCGACTTGATTGCCGAAGAGCTTCGCCACTTCGGCGCGGACGATCTTATGCGCGTCGACGGCGATCCCGGGCGTGGCGGTTCTGCCCGTGCCGATGGCCCAGACCGGCTCGTAGGCGATCACGATGGATGCGACCACCTCGGCCGCAAGTCCGGTGACGCCGGCAAAGGCGCCGGTCACCTGCCTCCGCAGCACGCTTTCCGTTTCTCCGGCTTCGCGTTCTTCGATGACCTCGCCGATGCAAACCACCGGGACAAGTCCGTGCTTGAGCGCGGTGTGCAGCTTCTTGTTGACGACCTCATCGGTCTCGGCGAAATACTGCCGCCGCTCGGAATGGCCGATGAGCGTGTGCGTTCCGCCCACGGCCTTCAGTTGCAACACCGAGGTCTCGCCGGTGTAGGCGCCTTCCTCGGCAAAGTGGATATTCTGCGCGCCGACGGCGATCCGCGTCCCGCGAACGGCCTCGATCACCGTCGGCAGCAGGACCGGAGAAGGGAAGAGGGCGATCTCGTCGCGGGTATGGCTGGCGACGAGCGGCAGAAAAGCATCGACAAAGGCCCTGGACTCGGCAGGCGTCTTGTACATTTTCCAATTGGCGGCGATGAGCCTTTTTCGGGACATGTCAGCATTCCTCTGAAAGGAACCAGTTCAATGTTTATCCGTCAGCGCTTCCACGCCGGGCAGCTTTTTGCCTTCGAGGAACTCGAGGCTGGCGCCGCCGCCGGTCGAAATGTGCGTCACCTTGTCGGCGTAGCCGGCCTTGTTGATGGCGGAAACCGAATCGCCGCCGCCGATGATCGAGATCGCCGCCGAGTTGGCCGCAATAGCCTTGGCAATCGCGTTGGTGCCCACAGCGAAGCGCGGAAATTCGAAGACGCCGGCCGGACCATTCCATACAATGGTGCGCGCGGTGGAAACGACTTCACTGATTTGGGCGATGGTCTTCGGGCCGATGTCTAGCCCCTGCCAGTCGGCGGGAAAATCGCGGTCGCAGGGCCACTCTTGCGTTTTGGCGTCGGCGGCAAACTTGTCGGCGAGGATGTTGTCGACCGGCAGCATCAGCCGCACGCCGCGCGCCTTGGCCTTTTCGATCGCCTCCTGCGCCACGCCGATCTTGTCCTCTTCGAGCAGGCTCTTGCCCACCTGCACGCCCAGCGCGCGCTGGAAGGTGTAGGCCATGCCGCCGGCAATGACCAACGTATCGACTTTCGATATCAGGTTCTCGAGGACCGAAATCTTGTCGGAGACCTTGGCGCCGCCGATAATGGCGACGAAGGGCCGCTCCGGCGACTCCAGCGCTTTGCCGAGATACGTGATCTCCCTTTCCATGAGCAGGCCGGCGACGGCGGGCTTGAGAAAATGCGTAATGCCCTCTGTGGATGCATGGGCGCGGTGCGCGGAACCGAAAGCGTCGTCGACGTAAACCTCGGCGAGCGACGCCAGGGCTTTCGAAAACCCGGGATCGTTGGCCTCCTCTTCGGCGTGGTAGCGCAGGTTCTCGAGCAACAGCACCTGCCCCGACTCAAGCTGCCGCGCGAGCTCTTGTGCCAGCTCGCCCACGCAGTCGGGCGAGAAAGCCACGTTCACGCTCTCGCCGATCGTCTTGTCGAGCAGAGCGCGCAGGCGATCCACAACCGGGCGCATCGAATACTTCGGGTTCGGCTTGCCTTTGGGCCGGCCCAGGTGTGAAGCCAGAATCACCTTCGCCTTGTGCCGCAGCGCGTGGTTGATTGTCGGCAGCGTGGCCACGATGCGGGTGTCGTCGGTGATGGTCGAGCCGTCTTCGGTGAGCGGCACGTTGAAATCGACGCGGATGAAGACGCGTTTATTGGCCAGATCGATATGGCGGATGGTGAGCTTGGACATGGGGGCCTTTCTACATTGGCGGAGACGGGATGAACCCTGAGTCCTGGTCTGAGGGCGAATCGACGACGGCGTCCATTTCCATCTCGATGCGCCACGCGGGGTTGAGCAATGCGGCAACGACGACCATGGTTGCGGCGGGGCGTATGACGCCAAAGAACTCCCAGTGCACGCGACCCACGACTTCCCAGTCTTCCGCATGGGTCAGATAGATGCGTGTGCGGACGACATCATGGAACGACGCGCCCGCCTTGGAGAGTGCCTCGCCCACGATGGCGAAGATGCGGCGCGTCTGTCCCTCAACATCCTCGTTCTCAGCGCCGACCGGACCGGTTCCCGCGATATGCACCGTGTTCCAGGCGCGCACCGCTCTGCTGAAGCCGATCTTCGGCTCAAATGGAGAACCGCCGCTGATGTTCTGGCGCATAACGATTCAGAGGTCAGGGGTCAGAGATCAGGGATCAGGGAGCGGTGCCTGAACGAACGCCTTCGGGCTGATCCCTGAAACCTGATCCCTGAGCCCTTCCGTTACAGGCCCTTTTTCGCCAAAAAGCCGAGAAGGTCGACGATGCGGTTCGAGTAGCCCCACTCGTTGTCGTACCAGCTCAGCACCTTCACGCTGTCGCCCACCACCTTGGTCAACGGAGCGTCGACGATCGACGAGCGCTTGTCGCCCTTGAAATCGGAGCTGACCAGGGGATTGGTCTCGTAGCCCAGAATGCCCTTCAGCTTGCCTTCCGCTGCCGCCTTGAACGCCGCATTGAGCGATTCGGCGGTGGTGGGCTTGGCGGCGATATACGTGAGGTCGACGAGCGAAACGTTGGGAGTGGGAACACGGATGGCGAAGCCGTCGAGCTTGCCGGCGGTTTCGGGAATCACCAGCTTGAGCGCCTTGGCCGCGCCGGTCGAAGTAGGAATCATCGACAGGCCCGCGGCACGGGCGCGGCGCAGGTCCTTGTGCGGAAAATCGAGAATGACCTGGTCGTTGGTGTAGCTGTGGATCGTGGTCATCACGCCGCTCACGAGGCCCGAGCTCTCCAGAATCACCTTGACGACCGGCGCCAGGCAATTGGTGGTGCAACTGGCGTTGGAGATCACATGGTGTTTGGCCGGATCGTACTTTTCTTCGTTCACGCCCAGCACGATGGTGATGTCTTCATTGGTCGCCGGAGCGGAGATCAGGACTTTTTTCACCGTCGAGCCCAGGTGTGCCTTGGCTTTGGTGGCATCGGTAAAATGGCCGGTCGATTCGATGACGATCTGCGCTCCCACGTCGGCCCAGGGCAGTTTGGAAGGATCCTTTTCCGCCCAGACCCTGATCTCTTTGCCATCGACGGTGATCGAGTCTTCGCCGGAACCGATCTGATTGGGCAGGTTGCCGAGAATGGAGTCGTATTTGAGCAGGTGCGCCAGCGTTGCCGGGCTGGTGAGATCGTTGACGGCAACAAAATCAATCCCGGAGTTCCCCAGCGCGGCGCGCAAAACGTTGCGGCCGATACGGCCAAAGCCGTTGATGCCAACCTTTACTGCCATGTGCGATTCTCCTTCGTGGTCAATGAGGCTGCGGTTGATGGCATATTTTTTTGAAGACGAGTCTGGCGGCAAATGCGGGCCGGAAACGATGAAAAGACCGTTACCGGCATTCACAAGAGCCCATTCCACCAAACCTTCGATCCTAACATCCGGGACATTGGCGAACGAAATGAAAGCCCGCTTTCGCCGGAGTGTTTCGCCCCGAGCGGTCAACGCCAGTTTCTGTTTCCCGCTTTGGGGCTGTATGTGACGCGGTGCACATCGTTTGCAGCCTTCGGCGCAAATATGGTATTCGGGTAGCACTGGAAAGGTGTTCAGAGTCGGCATGAGAAGACGGTCCAGGCGAGCCCCCAATCTTTCGGAATCCACGGGCAAAATCGGTCAGGAAATCCCACAAAATCAACCCGCTCCGCTCGTTCCCAGCTATGCCAGCGAGGCGCGGACGGCGCCGCCGGTTGTGCCGCAGCAGCCCCGGCAGGAGCCTGCGCGCCGGGCGCCGGAGCTTCGCGTCGCGCAGCCGGTCTGGGATGAGCCTTCCGATTCCGGCCGGCTCGAGGTTGAAACACAACCCGAGCTGCCTTCCGTGCCACCCCCTGAAGTGCAGCCGGCCGAGCGCTCGCCGCAGGCGCCGAAAGGGTATGTAGTGCTCGCCATCGGCCTCCCCGGCTCGGGAAAGACAACCTGGTTCCGGCGCCGGGGCGTCACGCCGCTCTCGAGCGACCTGCTGCGGAACATCCTCTTTGACGATGTGGAGGAGCAGCGCTACCAGGGCCTCGTCTTCTCCACGCTGCGCTCGCTTCTGCGCGCACGCCTCATCGCGCGTATGCCGTGGAACTACGTGGACGCTACCAATCTCTCGGTTCACGAACGCCGCCAGTGGATCAAGATGGCCAAGAGCTTCGGCTACGAGGTGCAGGCCGTCTTTTTCGACGTGCCGCTCGCCGTTTGCCTCGAGCGCAACCGTCAGCGCGACCG
The DNA here is from genome assembly GCA_030039035.1 of Acidobacteriaceae bacterium. GTDB lineage: Bacteria > Acidobacteriota > Terriglobia > Terriglobales > Acidobacteriaceae > Telmatobacter. Next base: position 18,653 of record JASHQQ010000217.1, read on the forward strand.
CTCGGTGAGCGAGGACGTGATGCGCCGCATGGCCGAAAAGCTGAAGCCGCCGGTATTCGAAGAGGGATTTGCCAAGATCACGGTGGTGCGGGTGAAGGGCGCGAGCTAGTGTCGTATCCCCAGGATCTTTATCCGAAAATGCCACTGTCATCCGGAGTGCCCATGGACTCGATCGCCTTCGGGAGCACATGAAAACATGATTTGTCATCCTGAAGCGACCGGACACGGACCTTGAGCGAAGCCGAAGGGGACATGGAGGGGTGTCGGGAGATCTGCAGTCCGCCTCCTTTCGCGAATTGGGCATTGCTTCTGCGGCAGTCAATTGCCACGCCTCAGAAACAATTTCCCGGGACCGAATTTTCCGAAGCTTGTGAAGTAAGCTGATTGCATCCGAAAACCTTTCACCTCGGACTGCTTTGTTCTCACCGGTTGGGGGTCCCATGTCTTTCCGGTCCGTGTTCATCGCGGTCGCCATCGCATTTGCCTTGATTCTTGGCGCGTTTCTCGTCAATCGCGCCCGGCCCAACGTCGAAACCCGGCAGCCCACCGCCGATTTCGTGCGCGCCAGCGGCAAGTGCGCCGAGTGCCACGCCCGCCTGCAGTACTCGGTGGTGCACGAGTACGAGATGAGCGCCCACGCGAAGAAAGGCGTGAACTGCCTCGACTGCCATCAACCCACGCAGGGCCAGCAGAAGAAGGACCATCACGGCTTCGTCATCGGCACGCATCTCACCGCCGGCAACTGCCGCGGCTGCCACGAGCAGATCTACCAGGAGTTCCTGCGCAGCCGTCACGCGGCGCCGAGCTGGGGCGCGATCTACGGCGAAAAAGGCCTCACGCCCGAGCAGGTAAACTTCAGCGAGCAATACCAGCCCGGCGGAACGCGCCGGCCGCCGCATCCGTTTGTCGTCGCGGAAGGCGGATCGGCAATGGCCTCCGGCTGCGAGCAGTGCCACTCCATCGGCAAGCCCAACGAAGACGGCACCATCGGCACCTGCACCGCCTGCCACTCGCGCCACACCAGCTCCGTGGAGCTGGCGCGGCTGCCCACGACGTGCGCACAGTGCCACATGGGGCCCGATCACTCGCAGATCGAGATCTACGACGAGTCGAAGCACGGCGTGATGTTTGCCGCGCAAAGGCAGTTCCTGAATCTCGCTGCCGATCCCAGCCGCCTGACCACACGCGACATGTTCGTGCCCACCTGCGCCACGTGCCACATGAGCGGCATCAACGGCCTGAAGGTGACGCACGACCCCAGCGACCGCCTGAGCTGGTACCTGGCCAACGCCGTAAGCGAAAAGCGCCCCAATTCCCTGCGCGCGCAGGCCGCCATGAAGCAGGTGTGCACGCAGTGCCACACACAGGCGCTCATCGACGGCGTCTACACCCGCGCCGAGCAGGTGGTGGCTGGCACCAATGCCAGGGTGCTCGCGGCCAGGGCGATCGTCGACGGCCTGCGCAAGGACGGCGTCCTCGCCGGCCCGCCATTTTCCAATCCGATTGATTTCCTCTACTTCGACCTGTGGCACTACGACGGCCGCACCAGCAAGCACGGAGCGTTCATGGGCGGCGCGGACTTCGTGCAATGGCACGGGAACTATCCCATGCTCCAGAAGACCGTCGAGCTGAAACACGAGGCCGATGCGCTGCGTGCGGCGCACGCGAGGAGCGGCCATGCGGCTGGCGAGTAATTTATTGCGTGCGCCCTGCGTCGCGTGGCTCTTTGACACGCAGCTCCTGCTCGAGCTCTTCATCGCGTCGAATCTCGGCATACTCGCCGGAGACATCGTGCTCGCCCACTCGGTCAACCAGTTCCGCCGCGCGGCCGAGTACATCCCCTTTTACTTTTCAGCAACGGCTCCGCTGCTGCTCCTCACCGTGATCGTTGCGCGCTGGCGCTGGGGTCTTCACGCCGCATGGCGCGACGTGGGATTCCTCGTGGGATGGCTCTCGGTACTGGTGGGTCTCGCCGGCGTTCTCTATCACCTCGAGAGCAGCTTCTTTGCCGAGCGCACGCTGCGCTCGCTCACCTACGCCGCGCCGTTCGTCGCGCCGCTGGCTTACACCGGCCTCGGCTTTCTGCTGCTTGCCAACCGAATGGTGGCTCCGCGCACGCTCGAGTGGGCGCGATGGGTCATTCTGCTCGCCACAGGCGGCTTCTTCGGCAACTTTGTTCTCTCGCTCACCGACCATGCCACCAACGGCTTCTTCCTGAAAACCGAATGGATTCCCGTCATCTCCAGTGCGCTGGCCACGGGCTTTCTCATTGTGCCGGAGGTCATGACCGTCACGCGCCGCTATCTCGATCTCTGTCTCATCGTGCTCGCCGTGCAGGCGCTTGTCGGCATCGTCGGATTCTGGTTCCACGTGCGCATGAATGAATTCGCGCCCGGGGTGAGCCTCTTCGACCGCACCGTCTATGGCGCCCCGCCCATGGCGCCGCTGCTGTTTCCCAATCTTGTCGTTCTGGCGCTGATCGGCATGTGGGAGTTGGCCGCTCAATTACCCGAAGAATCGGCCCCGCCCTCCACCTTCACAGCAAGGGTTCAGCGATGGGCTAAGGCAGCAGCACCGCGCAGCAATGACGGTCTGATCTCAGCCTAAAATAGAGAAATGATCCTCGAAACCTGTCCCGTCGGTCCTTTGCAATGCAACTGCACCCTCCTGGGCGACGAGGAGGCCGGCGAGGCCATCGTCATCGATCCCGGCGACGAGGTCGCGCGCATTCACCGGCGGCTGACCGAGCTGGGCCTCAAGCTCAAACAGATCCTCGTCACCCATGCGCACATCGATCACGTGGGCGGAGCGCTCAAGCTCAAGCGGCTCACCGGCGCGCCCATTCTGCTCAATGAAAACGACCTGCCGCTGCTCAAGATGATGGCGATGCAGGCCGCGTGGCTGGGGCTGGCAACGCCGGAAACCGCGCCGCCCGACGGGTCGCTCGTCGACGGCATGCGCGTCGGTCTCGACCGCTATCCCGCCGAGGTGCTGCACACGCCCGGCCACACGCAGGGCTCGGTGAGCCTGCACTTCGCGCCAATGAAGATGGTGATCGCCGGTGACACCTTGTTCGCCGGCAGCATCGGCCGCACCGACCTGCCCGGCGGAAACTATCGCCAGATCATCGACTCGATCGCGACGCGCCTGCTGGCGCTGCCCGACGAGACCAGGGTTCTGCCCGGTCACGGTCCCGCAACCACCATCGGCGAAGAGCGCCAGACAAATCCGTTCCTGCAATCGCGGTGAGCATTCCGAAGCGCCGGCGGCGCGTTGTTTGTTCGCCCCGCGCTCCAGCGTGGGGATGCGGATCTCACAAAACGAGCAAGAAGTCCCGTAGGGACGGCACAAGGAAATCCGTTCGCGCAAATCAATAGCCCTTGCAGGAGAGGCGATGCGTTATCGATCGCGATCCGTGTCCCATCATTCGCGCGGATTTCTGCACGAATGGCCGGAATGCGACGCTTTTCGATTCGGGAAGAAATTGATTCTCTTCGCCCTTACTTTGCCCTCCAAGCCTTCCCGTCCGCGCTCGTCCAGACGGCATTCTTGTCATTCACAATCTCGAAGAGCGCGGCGGGAAGCGACACTGGGGCAGTTGCCTGCGCCGGCCGGTTTTCCATCTGCGCGGAGGGCAGCGAGTTTCTGGCCTTCAGCACCTGCGCCATCCGCACCTTCGTCAATCGGCCTGTCCATTGCCGCTCGACCGGCTCCCAGCTCTTCCCCATATCGCGGCTAAGGAACAGCGAGCCGACCACGTCAATGGCAAGCTGCGTATGCCCCGCTTCAGCGGTTGAAACCAGCGGTAGTCCGCTGGGCAACAGAATCAGCCCCGACTTCTTTGCCGGCGCGGCTCCGGCTGCCACCGGGGACGGCTGCATTTCGACTTCCGCGGGCGCCGCAGCCTGGGGCTGCAATTTTATCGAATCGGCATTGACTTCCACGGTTTCAGCCGCCGAGGGTGCCGCGCCCGCACTGCTTCCGCTGGCTTCCGTTTTCGCGGCCGACCCCACACCAGGCATCGCCTGGGGCGCGCTCTGGAAACGCATTGCCCGCATCGCGGCCGACGAGGCGGGCTTCGGTGGACTCATAGAACCGTTTAAATCCGGCGGTGCCGAAGGCGCCGGCGAATTCGCCTCGTCGGTCGCCTGCTGCGCCGCCCCAGCTTCGGCCGGTAGCGCGGGCGCTGGCGGCGGGGTAGGTGCAACGGACACTGGGGTTGTCGAAGCGGCGGCAGCGCTGGACCGCGCTCGCGTCCTCGCTGTGGGTGTAGCAATTTCCGGCGCAATCGCCTGCAACTCCGACTTCGCTTTCTCACTCTGCGCCGGCCCGACTGGAACAGCCGGCGAAGCAGCAGCCGGAAGCGTCGGCGCCTGGCTTGGCGCGAGCTTCGCCATTTGCTGCGTCGATGTTCCACGACGTATGGTGAGAAAGACCGCAAACGCTACGACCGCAGCAAACGCAAAAGCTGTAGCCCACGGAATTCTGCCGCGCAGGAACCACGCGCGCTCGACCTCGACAACACGGCGCTCCGCCATCGGAGCTCTCGCCGGCGCCTCCGCGGCCGTCATCGCATCTTGCGCGAGATATACGATTTGCCGGCAGCGGCCGCACCCGCCCAGATGCGCCAGAACCTGGCCGCGCTCCGTATCCGGCAATGCATTCTCGACGAAGCCGCTGAGAATCTCGGCATCGGGATGCACATCGAATTGTCGCGCAGGATTCATCGCTTCTCCTGGAACGCGTCCGCCTGAGAATATTGCAGCAGTTTCTTCCAGTTCAGGTCCAGGTCGCGAGGGTCCGCGCCCAGCGCCTCCCCGGCCGCGCGCCGGCTCAAGCCGGCCCGGCGCAGATTGCGAAGAATCTGCTTTCGTATCTCTTCTGCTGCCCGCCGCAGCTTGCGGCTCACCGTGGCCTCGTGCACGCGCAGCACCTGCGCGATCTGCAACAACGTGCGCCCGTCGAGATAATACGCCGCCAGCAGGAACCGATCTTCAGCGTCCCGATGCGCGACGGCGTCTTCTACCGCCTTGGCCAACTCTGCCATGTGAGGCGGTAGCTCTTCGCTGATGGACGCCGGCGGATCGAACGCATGTTCCGGATCGTCCAGCGCCGTCTCGCGATGGCTGCGCCTGTGATGGTCGACAAAACGCTGGGCCAGCGTGGTTCGCAGCCAGCCCATCAGCGATCCGCGCCCGCGGTACGAATCGAGCGGACATTTCCGTTGCCCATCCGATTCCTTCATTCCGTACAGCTCGGCGTAGAGCGCACCGGCCAGTTCGCGGCCCAGGGTCTCGCTGCCCGTGATGGCGATCGCCGCCCGCGCCAGCGGCTCGTGATAGATGGCGACGAAGTGCTCCCATGCGCGCTCGTTGCCCGCCGCGCACGCCCGCGCCAGCACCACGTCGTTCACCTTGAGCGCACGATAGTATGCTGCCCTTTCCTCGGCCGAGACGGCCGCGCCCGCCGGCATTCCGAAGTTTTGCGCCGCGCCGAATCCCAGCAGGATCTCGTCGAACTCTCTGCGCGTCAGCCCATACGTACCCGCATCGCTCGCGCGCCAGAACTCGTCGAGAGATTCCGCCTGCGGCGCTGGGATCACGCTGCTGACTGCAACGGGGACGGATTGCGACGGGCTCGCTCCCACAAGCACGACCTCAGCGCGTGTGCGCTCTTCCCGCTCGATTCACATCTGTTTGACGACGCTATGTTAGCTTGGGTATTGGAGTTTCGCACGTTCATCATGTCTTCGATCACTTCTTTCATCAAGCATCATTATCGTCATTTCAACGCTGCTGCCCTCATCGACGCCGCTGAAGCCTACAACGCGCATCTGGCCTCCGGCGGCAAGATGTTCATGACCATCGCCGGCGCCATGAGCACCGCCGAGCTCGGCCTCTCGCTCGCCGAAATGATCCGCCAGGACAAGGTGCACGGCATCTGCTGCACCGGCGCCAACCTTGAAGAAGACGTCTTCAATCTCGTCGCGCACAACTACTACCAGCGCGTGCCCAACTATCGCGATCTCACGCCTGCCGACGAAGCCGCGCTCCTCGCCCGCCACATGAACCGAGTCACCGACACCTGCATCCCCGAGATGGAGGCGATGCGCCGCATCGAGAGCGAAGTGCTCAGGGAGTGGATGCGCGCCGACCAGGCAGGCGAGCGATTCTTCCCGCACCAGTTCATGTACAAGATTCTCCTCTCCGGCGATCTGAAAAACTCTTACCAGATCGATCCCAAGGATAGCTGGCTGCTGGCCGCGGCGGAAAAGAACCTGCCCATGTTCGTGCCCGGCTGGGAAGACGCCACGCTCGGCAACATGTACGCCGGCCACTGCATCTCCGGCGACGTAAAGAAAGTGCACACCGTGCGCACCGGCATCGAGTACATGATGGAGCTGGCCGAGTGGTACACCGAAACGACGAAGACCACGCCGCTCGGGTTCTTCCAGATCGGCGGCGGCATCGCCGGCGACTTTCCCATCTGCGTCGTGCCCATGCTCCACCAGGACCTGCAGCGCGACAACGTGCCGCTCTGGGCCTACTTCTGCCAGATCTCCGACTCGACGACCAGCTACGGCTCTTACTCCGGCGCCGTGCCTAACGAGAAGATCACCTGGGGCAAGCTCGGCGAGCATACGCCCAAATATGTCGTCGAGTCCGACGCCTCCATCGTCGCGCCGCTGATCTTCGCGTATGTGCTGGGGTGGTAGGCAGCTCCGTCACAACGAGCCGGCGTTGTCTTCGTCGCCAGCGTGCGCCCCAAGACAGCGTTTCAGCCTCTGTCTTGAAATTCTACCCCGTTCAGGGTATGATTAGGCTCATGAACACTGAAGCATACACCCTCTCGCAGGCGTCTGCGCTTACCGGTCTGCCGCTCAAAGCGGTACAGAAATTGGTTGATGGTCGTATCATAAGGCCTTCGCGAAGGCGCATCGGACGCAGGCCGCAGCGATACTTGACGGAGCAACAAGTGCTATATCTACGGCTGGAGGCGGAAGGCGTGCACATTTTGCCGATTGCAGCACGACGCAAGTTGGCTAAAGCGATCGAAGCCGCACCCCATGCGAATGTTGTGCACTTGGGAGATAGCCAGAGTCTGGTTGTGCAAGTAAAAGCTGCCCGGAAGCGGGTAGCTCGGGACTTGGCGCGGTTGAAGAAGGCAGAGCGAATGGCTGTCTGCGATCCAGAAGTGATGCGGGGCATTCCCGTTTATCGCGGCACGCGGATTCCGGTCGAACTCGTTGCAAAGATGCTGGATCAGGGCGCGGATCCGGGCGAAATTGTCGCCGGGTATCCGGCGCTCGATCTCGAGAAGATCGAACTCGCCCCGCTTTATGTGCGTGCATTTCCTCGGCGAGGACGGCCTGCGCAACGTCCGTGGGCGCAACAGAAGCCGATTCGTTCTTTGCGACGCCTGCCCGACAAAGCCCGATGAAGTTCCTTATCGATGAATGTCTGCATACTTCGCTGCTCGATCTCGCGCACGCAGCCGGACATGCGGCCGATCACGTCACTTTCGTCGGGCTAGGCGGATCCAAGGATAGGGATCTGATGGCGTTCATACTGCAACATGACTATACGTTTGTCACCAACAACCGTTCCGATTTTCTTTCCCTTTACAATCGCGCGCCTTTGCACGCCGGGCTAATTCTGATCGTTCCGAGTGTCGTACCGGAGTTGCAACGCCGGCTTTTCAAAGTTGCCGTTGAGGTCCTCAGGGAGGACGACCTGATTAATCGGGTGCTCGAATTGCGCGATGGAGCGATTGTTGGTGTCGAGTACTGGTTCCCCCGAAGATACCCTTAGCTGCGCGGCGCCGTTGATTTTCGCCTGCGTGCCAGGCTGGTGGTAGTTCGCGCGCGAAGCGCCTTTCTGGGGCCCTTGCCCCTGAGTCTCTCGCCCCTTGGTCCCTCGTCTTCACTTCTCCACCACCAGCGTGAACGTGGTCATCGCCGTTTGCCCGGCCGAATGCGCGGTCACTTTGGGCGTATAGGTTCCGAGAGGCGCGATGTCGCTGCCGACAAACGTAAGCGTCCCCGATGGGCTGGTGTCGGAGGCCTGATAGTTGACCTGGACGCCGCCCGGCA